>NZ_JBNAIL010000004.1:0-89187 GCF_052048195.1 Candidatus Pelagibacter sp. HIMB123
TATAAATACGGTTTTTCTACTGACATTGAAAATATTCGAGCACCAAAAGGTTTGAGTGAAGAAGTAATAAAATTTATTTCTAAAATAAAAAAAGAACCTAAATGGATGTTAAATTTTAGATTAAAAGCTTTTGAACGTTTTAAACAATTAAAAGAACCAAATTGGCAAAAACCAAAATACCCAAAAATTGATTATCAAGACCTTTATTATTATTCAGCACCAAAAAGCATGAAGGATAAACCAAAAAGTTTAGATGAGCTAGATCCTAAACTTTTAGAAACATACAAAAAATTAGGTATACCCCTGCAAGAACAAGCAAGGCTCAATGGTATAGCAGTGGATGCTGTATTTGACTCTGTTTCAGTTGCCACAACTTTTAAAGAAGAATTAACAAAACAAGGAATTATTTTTTGCTCGATGTCAGAAGCAATTCAAAAACATCCAGAATTAGTAAAAAAATATTTAGGAACTGTTATTCCAACAACTGATCATTTTTTTGCAACTTTAAATTCTGCAGTTTTTACAGACGGGTCGTTTGTATATATTCCTGAGGGTGTTAAATGCCCAATGGAACTTTCAACTTATTTTAGAATAAATGCATCTGAGACAGGACAGTTTGAAAGAACTTTAATTATTGCAGACAAAGGAAGTTACGTTAGTTACTTAGAGGGATGTACAGCACCAATGAGAGATGAAAATCAGTTACATGCAGCAAATGTAGAATTAATTGCGCTCGATGATGCAGAAATAAAATATTCAACAGTTCAGAACTGGTATCCAGGTGATAAAGACGGCAAAGGAGGAATTTATAATTTTGTAACCAAAAGAGGTTTGTGCAAAGGTAAAAATTCTAAAATTTCATGGACACAAGTTGAAACAGGATCAGCAATAACTTGGAAGTATCCAAGCTGTATTTTAAAAGGTGATAATTCTGTTGGTGAGTTTTATTCAATAGCAATAACAAATAATCATCAAAAGGCTGACACCGGAACTAAAATGATCCATCTTGGAAAAAACACAAAAAGCAAAATTATTTCTAAAGGAATTTCAGCTGGAAAATCTGATATGATGTATAGAGGTCTTGTAGATATCTCATCCAAAGCAGATAATTCTAGGAATTTTACCCAATGTGACTCCTTGTTAATGGGAAATAAATGTGGAGCTCACACAATACCTTATATAAAAAATAAAAATCTCAAATCAAATATTGAACATGAAGCAACTACATCAAAAATTAGTGATGAACAGCTATATTATTGTAATCAAAGAGGATTAAATCAAGAGGAAGCAGTAAGTTTAATTGTAAATGGCTTTTGTAAAGAAGTTTTACAACAGTTACCAATGGAGTTTGCCGTTGAAGCACAAAAATTGGTGGGCATTAGTCTAGAGGGGAGTGTGGGTTAAATGTTATCTATAGAAAATTTAAAGGCAAAAATAGACGAAAAAGAAATTTTAAAAGGTTTAAATTTAAACATTAAACCAGGAGAAGTGCATGCAATTATGGGTCCTAATGGTTCAGGAAAAAGCACTTTATCAAATATTTTATCAGGAAAAAAAGGGTATGAAGTAAATGGAAATATAAAATTTGAGGGAGAAAACCTTTTAGAGTTAGAAACTGAGGAAAGAGCACATAAAGGAATTTTTTTAGCATTTCAATATCCATTAGAAATACCTGGAGTTAATACAAATACATTTTTAAAAACTTCAATTAATGCAATCAAAAAAGCTAGAGGAGAAAAAGAGTTAGATGCAATTGAGTTTTTAAAATTAATCAAGCAAAAATCTTCGGAATTAAAGTTTGACCAAGCAATTTTGAATAGACAGTTAAATGTTGGTTTCTCAGGTGGTGAAAAAAAGAAAAATGAGATTCTCCAAATGTCAATTTTAAATCCTAAGTTATCGATATTAGACGAAACAGATTCAGGACTTGATATAGATGCGTTAAGAATAGTCTCTGAAGGAGTAAATTCATTAAGAAACAAAAATAATTCATTCTTAATAATTACTCACTACCAAAGATTACTAGATTATATCAAACCAGACTTTGTGCATGTTTTAAAAAATGGACAAATTATTAAATCAGGGAACTTTGAATTAGCTAAAGAATTAGAAAAAGTAGGTTACGAGAATTTTAATTAATGGAAAATCAAATTAAATCAAACTTTGAAAAAATAATTAGTAAATTGAATTTTACTAATGCTCAAAAAGAAATTAAGGAAAAAAATATCGACAATTTTTTAAAAAAAGGATTTCCAAACAAAAGACTTGAGGATTGGAAATTTTCCGACTTAAAGCAGATAATTTCAAATAATTTTGAAGATTTAAATTTTTTGAATGAGAATAATACTGAATTAAAAAAAGTTGAGATAATTGAAGACTTAGAAGCAAATAAACTAATTTTTGTTAATGGCGCTTTGTCTAACGTTAACTTTAAATACGAAAATCTTGAAAAGATTGAAATTGAAAAAAATGCTGTTCTTAACGAAGAGGTAAATCAAAACGCGTTACTAAACTTAAACTCTGCATTTGTTTCAAATTGTATTAAAGTAACTATTAAAGCTGGATATCAATTTAAAAAACCATTGGTATTGTATAATTATTTAACAGAGGAGCTAAACTCTTCAGGAATAAACACTAGACTGGATTTAGATTTAGAAAATGATGTTGCCGTAGATATAGTTAATGTTTCTAACAAATCATCAAATAAAAATTTTCTAAACTTTAGACAAAAAATTGATATTGGTCAAAATTCAATACTAAAAAATTACAGTTTAGATATAAACCAAACAGACAGTATTAAATATACGCATAAAGAAATTAATCTTAGTAAAAATAGTCATTTAGAATATTTCATTTTATCAGCTGGTTCTAAATTCTTAAAACATGATATCAATTGTTCATTAAATAGTGAGTATGGATCAATTTCATTAAATGGAATTATCAATCTGAACAATGACCAACATCATGAGATCAAAACAGTTATTAACCACAATGAAGAGAATTGTAAGAGCTATCAATTAATCAAAAGTGTATTGAGTGATGATTCAAAAGGAGTTTATCAGGGAAAAATATTTGTTGATCCAAAAGCTCAAAAAACTGACGGTTACCAATTAAGTAGAGCTCTTTTACTAAATGAAAATGTAGAGTTTAATGCAAAACCTGAATTAGAAATTTATGCAGATGACGTTAAATGTTCTCATGGCTCTACATCAGGAAATATAGATGAAAATTCAATATTTTATTTAATGTCCCGGGGACTTAGCTATTCAGATTCAAAAAAATTATTAACAAATGGTTTTTTAAATGAAGTTATTGAGAAAATTACAAATGAAAATATTAAAAATTTCGTAAAAAAAATTACGGGTATAGAAGTATGAACATAGATTTAGTTAAAAAAGAGTTTCCAATTTTCGATGAGAAAATTCAAAATAATGACTTAGTTTACTTAGATAGTGCTAATTCTTCACAAAAGCCTAAGGTAGTAGTTGATAGAATTAATGAATTTTATACGAAACAATTTTCTAATGTTGGAAGAAGTGTTCATTATCTTGCTGTGGCAGCAACTAATTTATATGAAAATACTAGAACCTCAGTTCAAAAATACATAAATGCTAAAGATAAAAATGAAATTGTTTTTACTAAAGGCGCCACAGAGGCATTAAATCTTGTTGCAAATACTTTAGGACAAAATTATTTACAAGAGGGAGATGAGGTTTTAATCACTGAATTAGAGCATCATTCAAATTATGTCCCATGGCATTTTTTAAGAAAATCTAAAAATATAAAAATAAATTTTGCTGAAATAAATGAAGAGGGTGAAATTACGTTAGAAGAAATAGAGAAAAAAATTACACCCAAAACTAAAATCATATCTATTACTCACTTATCAAATGTTACAGGTGCAATTTTACCTATTAAAGAAATTACTGATCTTGCACATTCTAAAGGAATAATAGTCGTTGTTGATGGATGCCAAGGAGCGCCACACTTAAAATTAGATATGCAAGATTTAGATTGTGATTTTTATGCAATTTCTTGTCACAAAATGTATGGGCCTACAGGTTTAGGAGTTCTTTATGGTAAGAAAAAGTGGTTAGAGGAATTGCCTCCATACCAAGGTGGTGGTGGAATGATAAGTGAAGTTAAAAAAGATAGAATTTCCTATGGTGATTTACCAAATAAATATGAGGCAGGCACCATGGCTACTGCGCAAGTAATTGCTTTTGATCAATCAATTAAGTTTTTAGAAAGTATTGGAATTGAAAATGTTATGAAACATGAAGCCGATTTAGTTGAGTATGGACAAGAATTATTAAAAAAAAATAATTCAGTTAAACTGATTGGTAATCCAAAAAATAAAGGAGGAGTTCTATCTTTTACTTTAGAAGGAGTACATCCTCATGATATAGCAACAATATTAGATGAGGATGGTGTAGCGATAAGAGCAGGCCATCATTGTTGTCAAATTTTACATGATAAATTAAATATTCCTGCTAGCGCAAGAGCATCAATTGGAGTTTATAATACAAAAGATGATTTAGACCAGCTTAATGAGTCGATTAATAAATGTAAAAAAATATTTAATTTATAATGAATTTAAAAGAATTATATCAAGAAATAATATTGGAGCATGGAAAAAATCCAAGAAATCTTCGTAAGACTGAAGATTTTAACAAAGATGCTAAAGGAAATAATCCTTTGTGTGGAGACAATGTTCATGTTTATTTAAAATTAAACGGACAAAGAATTGTAGAGGATATTTCCTTCGAAGGTAGTGGGTGTGCTATTTCAATGGCATCAGCTTCTATAATGACAGATTTAATCAAAGGTAAAAATGAACATGAGGCTAAAGAAATAGTAGAAGACTTTTTAGGAATGATTAAAGAAAATCCAGAATTAGAAACTGAAAATTTAGATGAAGATGAAAAAACTAAATTAATGAGTTTATCTGGAGTAAAACAGTATCCAATGAGAGTTAAGTGTGCAACATTATCATGGCACACTTTAGTTTCTGCTTTTGATGAAAATAAAGAAGAGGTAAAAACAGAGAATTAAAATATGTCTAAAAAAGAACAGATTATAGAAGAGATAAGAAAAATTTATGATCCAGAGCTACCTGTAAATATATACGAATTAGGATTAATCTATGATATTAAAGTAGAGAATGATAAGTTTGCTAAAATTAAAATGACTTTGACTACACCAAATTGCCCAGTAGCAGAAAGTTTACCTAAAGAAGTAAAAGATGGTGCAATGCAAGTTGAAGGTATAGAGGATGTTGATCTTGAGTTAGTTTGGGATCCACCATGGAACAAAGATATGATGTCAGAAGCAGCAAAATTGGAATTGAATTTATAATGAACCCGATAATTAAATTAAGTGATAACGCAGCAATAAGAATAAAAGAAATAATGACTAATGCTGAAAAAGATTCTATTGGTGTTAGAGTATCAGTTAAATCAGGTGGTTGTGCAGGGATGTCTTATGTAATGGAGTATACAAAAGAGTTGAATCCGAATGATGAAATTATTGAAGATAAGGGTGTGAGGGTATTTGTTGATTCAGCTGCTATTATGTATCTTCTTGGTACTGAAATGGATTATAAAAAAGAAGAATTATCCTCGTCATTTGTATTCAACAACCCAAATGAAACTGAGAGATGTGGTTGCGGAGAGTCCTTTAAAATATCATAAGTTGTATTATCCCATTCTTTGCATAACTGTATTGCATTATATGCATATCTAGTATATAGATTCTATATGAACAAATTTGAGTTTAAAAATCTTGTTAAAAACTTGAAAGATTCTTTAAAGGAAAAAGCATTCTTTAAAGAACTACGTAAAGAAGTGGAAACCGGCGCTAACGGAACACAAGATTACGTAGTCAAAAAAGGTATTAACAAAGATACAATTGCAACAACTAGACAGTAATTAAGTTTATTAGCTACTGTAATACATCTCAAACTCTACAGGATGAGGTGCATGTTCAAATTTGTGAATTTCCTCAAACTTAAGAGCGATGTAAGCATCAATTTGATCATCAGTAAAGACACCACCTTGAGTTAAAAACTCTCTATCTTTATCTAAACTTTCCATTGCTTCTCTTAAAGAACCACAAACTGTAGGAATAGCTTTAACTTCTTCAGGTGGTAATTCATATAAATCTTTATCAAAAGACTCACCTGGATGAATTTTATTTTTAATTCCATCAATTCCAGCCATTAACATAGCCGCGAAAGTTAAATATGGGTTCCCTGCAGCATCTGGGAATCTAATTTCACATCTTGCACCTTTTTTACTTAATGTGATCGGTATTCTACAAGAAGCAGATCTATTTCTAGCTGAATAAGCAAGAAGAACTGGAGCTTCAAAACCTGGAATTAATCTTTTGTAACTGTTTGTTGTAGAGTTAGCAAAAGCATTAATTGCTTTAGCATGTTTTAGGATTCCACCGATATAATGTAGAGCTGTTTCACTTAATCCAGAATACGCATCACCTGAAAACACTGGAGTATCACCTTTCCAAATAGATTGATGGATGTGCATTCCTGAACCATTATCACCAGCAACTGGCTTTGGCATAAAAGTTGCAGTTTTTCCAAATGAATGTGTAACCATTTGAACAACATATTTATATAACTGTACGTTATCTGCTTGATTTACTAAAGTTCCAAAATACATACCAAGTTCATGCTGACTAGGAGCAACTTCATGGTGATGCTTTTCAACTTTAATACCAACTTCTTTCAAATTTTTAAGATACTCACCACGCATGTCTTGTTCACTATCAACTGGTGGTACTGGGAAATATCCTCCTTTAATTTGAGGTCTATGACCCATATTTCCATTTTCATATTCTTTACCAGAATTGTAAGGACCTTCTTTACTATCTAATTTAAATCCACACTCATTCATATCATTTTTGATTCTTACATCATCAAAAACAAAAAATTCTGGCTCAGGTCCAAAAAAAGCTTTATCACCTATACCTGAAGCTTTTAAATATTCTTCGGCTTTTTTAGCAACACCTCTTGGATCTCTTTCATAAGGATCTTTTTTAATTGCATCTAGAATGTCACAAAACAAAACTACAGTATTATGAGACGTAAAAGGATCCATGAACATTCTTGCAGTATCAGGTTTTAAAATCATGTCAGACTCATTAATTGCTTTCCAACCAGCAATAGATGAACCGTCAAAAAAGACACCCTCGTTCAACATATCTTCATCAACTATTGAAGCATCCATAGTTAAGTGTTGAAGTTTTCCTCTTGGATCTGTGAATCTTAGATCTACAAATTCCGCTTCTTTTTCTTTAATAAATTTTAATACGTTTGCTGCACTCATTTTGTCTCCTATGTAATTTTGTTTGGCTTAATTAGCAAAAAAATACTTAAAAATATTGCTTATTTAATAAATAACACCTATGCAATTTTCACATAAGTAGTGTAATTAGTCACTAAAATAATAAATTTATTAAACTTGTGAATTCAATATTAAATAAAGAGCCAGTTTTAAGAGCAGAAAAATCACTAAAACAATTTAACCCAGATCTTAAAGTGATTGTCTTGGAGCAAACTGCCAGAACAGCTAACGATGCAGCTGCAGCTTTAGGTTGCAAAGTAGGGGCAATTGTCAAAAGCTTACTTTTTAAAGCAGGGGATAGTTATGTTTTGTGTTTAGTTTCTGGGGATAAAAGGTGTTCATTAAATAAATTAAAAAAAATTTTAGATGAAAAAGATGTTTCAATGGCGAACCCAGAAGATGTTAAAAAAATTACTGGATATACAATTGGTGGAGTATCTCCAACAGGACATTTAACAAAAATAAAAATTTTTATTGATGAAACTTTAAATAGATTTTCTTCTATTTTTGCAGCCGCAGGTCATCCTAATGCAGTTTTCGAAATAAATTTTGAAAATTTAATTGCATTAACTTCTGGCGAGATAAAAGAGATAACAGAATGAGACAACCAAAATTAATTGATTACTTTTTATTAACAATATTGTCTCTTATATGGGCTTCTGCGTTTTTTAATATAAAAATAGCAACTTATTCTTTTGGTCCAGTTACAATTGCTTTCCTGAGAGTATTTTTTGGAGCAATTCCAGTTTTACTTTTGTGTTATTTTAAAAATATTAAAGTTGAAGCTTTTTCTAAAGATTGGCATTGGTTTGCAATGATTGGCTTTATTAATTTGGTAGCTCCGTTTTTCTTAATTGCTTATGGAGTTAAATCAGTCCAAAGTAATTTGGCAGCTATATTGATGTCAACTACTCCTCTAAGCTCAACGGTCTTAGCTCATTTTTATACAAAAAATGAAAAATTCAATTTAGTAAAAACTATTGGAATTTTAATTGGATTTTCTGGAATAGTTTTTTTATTTTCTGATAACCTTTTAATAGATGAAAATAATTTTGTTTCAGCTTTATTAATATTACTTGGATCAACCTGTTATGTTATAGGCGGGGTACTAACTTTAAAAATAAGTAAGAAAAAAAATGAAAATGTAACTGGATCTATTTTAATTTGGGCAATAATTATTTTGTTACCATTAACATTTTTAATTGAACAACCATTTCAAACTATGCCAAGAACCGACTCTCTTATATCTGCTATTTATTTAGGAATTGTTCCTACTGGTATTGCTTGGTTGTTACGTTTTAGAATTTTGACAACAAATGGATTAATATTTCAATCTCAAGTTTCTTATTTGATACCAATTTTTGGAACTATTTTAGGTTACATATTTTTGAAAGAATTAATTACTACAAAAGTTTTAATTTCTTTAATTGCAGTTTGCATTGGTATTTACTTTGTTAAAAAAGGTGGAAACAAACAAACTATTTAATTTTTGCCATTGCTTCAATATGCGATGGCCTAGTTTCACAACAACCACCAATAATTGTTGCCCCATGTTCTTTAAACTTTTTTGCAATTTCCTGAATTTTTTCTGGTGTAAAATCTATACGGTGACCTAAAAATTCATTGGGGTTTCCTTTAGTTCTCAAATAATTTGCTGTATAACCATTTTTAGGCCTAGTGGTTTTAAATCCATTTAATTTAAATCCAAAAGGAACATCTAATTTTTTTAATTCTTCTAAATTCAATTCATAATTTTCTGGTGAAACACACGATAGCATTACCCCTAGAAGATTATCATCTAGTATATTTTTAATTTCAGAGATTTTTTCGCCACTAGGTAAATTTGTTCCTTCAGAAATATGAATTCCAACTAAATAGGGTTTGTTAAATTCTTTAATTGCTTTAATTCCACATTTAAATTCTTTAATGCTGCTCCAAACATCAAAATAATAAAAATCCACATATTCATCTAATAATTTAGCTTGTTCATTAAAATCTGTAATGATTTCTTTTTCACTTCTTTTGTCCTCTTCATAAGTTAAATGTTGAGGAGGCAAACCTCCAGCAATCTTAATATTAGGAAATTCTTTTTTTACATTTACAGCAATTTCACCAGCTTTTTTATTAAGGTATTCAAACTTGTCCTCGATATTATTGTCTTTCAGCCTCTTTCTTCTAGTTGTGAATGTAGTTGTAACGATTACTTCAGCTCCTGCTTTCACAAAATCCTTGTGAGTATCTTCTAAAAGCTTGTGGTAATCAGAATTTAATATTGCGTTTGCGCTCCACAAAGTTCCATTTGGCTTCATCCCCCGAGCCAAAAGCTCTTGGCCCATTCCACCATCTAATATTCTTGTTTCTTTAAAAAAATTAATATCCATCTTGTCCTCACCTTTTTAGTACTTTAGCTTTATGCCAGGTGCACAATACAGTTCAACTACCTTGCTTATTTGATTATTTTGGGAATTCCATTTTAGCAGTTTATGCCCGCAATAGGATCAAATCGGCAGTATCTTTTTAAACGATAATTAATTACTTGTAAACTATCTATTTAAAATAATTTTAGCATTAAAAGAAAAAGATCTTCTTTCAGCATTAATATTAAATGGATATGCAGTATGCATTAAATAGTTTGGAAAAATTATTAAGTCTCTTTCTTTAGGTACAATATTATAAATACTTCTGCTCAAAAAACCTCTTTGTCCGTTAATAAAATCAATTGTGCCGTTAGTCTTATCTTTTTTGTTTTTTAAAAATTTATTTTTAGTCATATCTTTTGGTACTTTTAAATAACCAACACCAGATAAATCTCCATCATGATAATGGATTGGGTTATATTCATCTTTAAATTGACTTACTACCCATAAATTTAATATCTTTATATCTTTAACTTTTTTAATCTTTTCATTTTTAAGAAAATTTTTGATATTTTTTTTTATTTCTCTTTCTAAATTTTTTTTTATAAAATTATTTGAAATTTTAATTTCTTTTTTAATCTGACTAGCTAATTTAGAACTATAATCATTATTCTTTGTTAAAACTTTATTATCAATTTCTTTATTTAAGATATCTAAAAATTTCTTTGAAATTTTTGTTTTTCCTATAGATGGACCAAAAGGTTTTATATTTTTCATAGAGCTTTAAATATATCAAAAAAAATTATAATCAATATTAGGATATTAATTTAAACCCCATTCTTATTGCCACAAAAATAACCAAAAAAGATGTCATTAGAGCTAACACTTTATTTGATAAAAATTTTATATTAAGAAAACTTCCAATTTGTCCACCGATTAAAACAACAATAAATAGAGGCCAATAATTCAAAAATTCATTTAAAACTATATCTTTAGTTAGTTGTCCTGCTACTCCAAAAATAGAATTGATTAATATAAATAGAGATGCTGTACTTGTTATATGTTTTGGATAACCAGCTTTAATAAGAAATAAAATTGGACTTAAAAATATTCCTCCACCTATTCCTACTAACCCAGATATAAACCCAATAATTGAACCAATAAAAATAGAAATGACTTTTGAGACTTGTCTAATTACAATCTGATCTTTATTAAAGGATTTACTCTCTAATAATAAAAAAATTCCTGCTATTAATAAAATAAAGAACAGTAAAATTTCAAATAAATCTTTATTAATTGAAATAGAAGCTCCAAAAAAAGCAAAAGGTACAGATCCAATTAAATAAGGTGTAAGTAAATTAATATTGATATTTTTTGTCCTCAAAAAATTTATTGAATTACCAGTTACAACAATAATATTACAAATTAATGCTATAATTGGAAAAATATAGAAGGGGATATCCCAAATTAACATCAAAGCAAGGTAAGTAGATCCGCCCCCAAAACCGATACTAGAATATAATATTGCAGTTATAAAAAAAAATATTGTAAGTATAATCATTTTTTAAAATTTAATTATGATAGTAAATATAGCTTTATTAACTGTAACAGATACCAGAACAATTGATAACGATAAATCGGGTGCAATACTTGTAGATAAAATTATCCAAGCTAAACATAAATTAATTGATAGAAAAATTTGCAAAGACAATAAAGAAGATATTGTAAAAATTTTAAAAGAATGGACAAATCAAAAAAATATAGATGTCATAATCACCACAGGAGGAACTGGTCTAACAGGAAGAGATATTACTCCTGAAGCATTAGGAGAGATTGCTGACAAACATATACCTGGATTTGGAGAAGTTTTTAGAACAATTAGCTTAAAAACAGTTGGTACATCATCAATTCAATCTAGAGCTTGTGCAATCTTATCTAATGGAAAATATATTTTTGCATTACCTGGTTCCTCAGGCGGCGTAACGGATGCATGGGATGGAATTTTAAAACATCAATTAGATATTAATCACAAACCTTGTAATTTTGTTGAATTATTTCCAAGACTTAAAGAAAAATAATTATTTTTGATATTTTTCTTTCCATTCAGAATAGGGCATTCCATAAACATGCTCTCTAGCTTCTAAGTCTGACATGCTTACTCCTTTTTTTTCACCTTCTTCTCTAAACCATCTTGACAAACAATTTCTACAGAACCCAGCAAGGTTCATCAGATCAATATTTTGAACATCTTTTCTTTCATCCAGATGTTTTAACAATCTCTCAAAAGCTGCTGATTGAAGTTCTTTTTTTTGATTATCATTCATGAGTAAAGTATTAATCACAAAAACGATCAACACAATAAATAAATTTATATTTAATTTTTATATTTTTCGGAAACTAGTTGTGAAATTATTGATAACGCTATTTCAGATGGCGATTTTCCTCCCAACTTAATACCAATTGGTCCATTTATTTTTTCTAATTCTACCTTTTTAAAACCAACTTCTATCAATCTTGAGCATCTTTTTTCATGTGTTTTTTTACTTCCTAGGGCACCAATATAAAAAAATTTATTTTTTAATGCATACTGTAATGCAGGATCATCAATTTTTGGATCGTGAGTTAATGTAACCAAAGCCGTCTTTGAATTAGTTTCTATTTCATCAAAAGCTTCATTGGGCCATTTATTAATAATTTTTGTATCTGGAAATCTATCTTTTGACGCAAAATATCCTCTTGGGTCAACAATAATAATCTCAAAATTTAAATTTTTAGCAAAATCAATTAAATACATTGAAATATCAACAGCTCCTACGACGATTACTTTAATTGGATTTTTATATGTTTGAACAAATATTTCTGAATTTTCTATTACACCATTTTTATTTAAGTGAAATATTTTTTCAATTTCCTCTGAATATTTTGAAAACTTTCCACTAAGATTATCCCCAGGAAAAAATATTTCACTTTCTCCATTAATTAAATTTGTTAAGATTACAAATTCTTTTTTTAAAGATTTATTTTTTAAAGTTTGTCTAATTGTTTCTATTTTCATTATTTAATTTCTTCAATAAAAACTGAAATATCACCTCCACAGGCTAATCCTATTTCCCATGCATTTTCATTCGAGACATTAAAATCTATTTTTTTACAAATTTTTTTGTTTTTCATTAAAGATAAACATTCTTCAACAACTTTAGCTTCCACACAACCTCCAGAAACAGATCCTAAAAAATTTCCATCTTCATTTACTATCATTCTGCTACCAACTCCTAATGGTGACGAACCCCATGTTTGGATAACTGTTGCTAATGAAACTTTTTTATTATTTTTTATCCAATTATCTGCTTCTTCAAATATTTTTCTTTCAGGAAAATTACTCATTTTTCAAATATTCTTTTAAAGTTTATTCTTATAGCTAGTAAAACTGTTATTAGCACAAAGTAAAATAAAGGTTTAAAATAAATAGTTTTAGATAACCAAATAAAATGTAAAGAACCTAAAATTGCAATTACATATATTAGTTTGTGCAATTTTTTCCAATTTTGTTTAAGCAACAACATCATTTTTTGTGAAGAGGTTATTGTTAGTGGTATTAACAAAACCCAAGCAGCAAAACCAACAAAAATATATTTTTTTTTCACAACATCATCGAAAATTGGTTGCCAACTAAATCTATAGTCTATGCCAACGTAAGTAAATAAATGCAATGAGGCATAAAAAAAAACAAACAATCCCAACATCCTTCTAATTTTTACCCAATAGTTTAAATTAGTTAATTTTTTTAATGGACTCATCGATAAGGTTAAACATATGAAAATTAAAGTCCATTCTCCTGTAAAATGAGTTATTTCTTTAACTGGTTCTGGTCCTAATTTATTAAAAAAAATTTTATAAGTTATAAGTAGAAATGGAATTATACTTAATATGAAAATACTTGGCTTAAAATACTTTATCATCAAAAGTACTTTTTTAAATCCATACCAGTATATAAATTTGCCACTTCATCACCATAGCCATTAAACATTAAAGTTTTAACCCTTGGAGCCCATACACCTTCTCCAATTATTCTTTCAGTTGCCTGTGACCATCTAGGATGATCCACATTTGGGTTTACATTCGAATAAAATCCATATTCTCTAGGTGAAGCCCACATCCATGAAGAAGTAGGCATATTTTCAACAAATTTAATTTTAACAATTGCTTTTGCACTTTTAAAACCATACTTCCAAGGAATAAAAATTCTAAATGGTGCTCCGTTTTGATTTGGAAGTTTTTTGCCATATAAACCTGTAACTACGGTAGTCAAAGGATGCATTGCTTCATCTATTCTTAAACCTTCATTGTATGGCCAGTTTAAAACAGGGTATCTTTGTCCTTTCATTTGTGCAGGATCATATACACTTTCAAATTCAACAAATTTTGCTTTATTAGTTGGATTAACTTTTGATAGCAATTCACTCAAAGAGAAACCCATCCATGGAATTACCATTGACCATCCCTCGACACATCTTAATCTATAAATTCTTTCCTCTGATACAAACATTTCAGAAATTTCTTCCATTGATAGTTTAATTGGTTTTTCAACTTCACCTTCAATACTAATTTCCCATGGTGTGGTTTTAAATATTTGAGAATTTCTATATGGATCACTTTTTGATGTACCAAACTCATAGTAATTATTATATGTGGTTATATCTTTATAACTTGTTAATTTACCCCTATCATTTGCAAAAGATTTATTTGAAAATGGTATAGTTGAGATCGCAAGAGAACTTGCTCCTAATCCAATAGATTTAATAAACGATCTTCTATTTTTATAAATTTTTTCTGGTGTGATTTCTGAGTATTTAAATTTTTTCATGAACTATAGGGTTACCTTTTAACCAATCACTTTGATCGTTTGTGTAATGTTCTTTTTTCCATATGGGAGATCTTTTTTTAATTTCTTCGATAATATATCTAGACAAAACATAGGCTTGATCTCTATGTTTGCATGCAACTGCAATTATAATACTCATTTCCCCAAGATTTAAATAACCTTTAGCGTGTTCTATAAAAACAGCTTTATCCTGAATATTAAGTTTTTCATCTGCCTCTTTATATATTTCTTCAAAACTTTTTAAAACAAGCTCATCATGACTGTCGTACGTAATTCCAATTACACTTTTGTTATTATTTAGATTTCTTACTGTACCAGTAAAAAATATGGATGCCCCAAATTCGACAGAAGATATAAATCTTTCTGCATCATTTATTGAAAGTTTTTTATTTTTACTGTCTACGATTTTTGTATGAAGCATTAACCTCCTCCTATAGGAGGTATGATACCGATTTTTTCGTTATTTGTTATTTTATAATTGTCGCTAACAATATTATTTTTCTCTGAACAAAAAGCTGAAGAATTGACAATTTTTTTATAGTTTTCATTGCCGTTGAATTTTTCATCTAAATATTGAATTATTTTTTTTCGAATATCCTTTATTGTTGATTTTTGGTCTAAATCTAATTCTAACAAATTTTGTTCACTAAAATCTCTCGCAGCACCAAATAACTCAATTTTAACTTTCATTATATTTTTAAAATAAATCTTTTAAAAAATTTGGTAGACCATCGGGGTTTTTCCATAATCCGTTTTTTCCACCTTCTTTGATTAATAATTTCACATTATCTATCTTGAGGTGTGGATTAATTATTTTACTTAAATCATAAATTGTGATTAGAGCAGCATTAACACCCATGATTGCTTCCATTTCAACCCCAGTTTTTGCATAAGTTGAGACAACACAAAATACTTCTAGAGATTTATCCTTTTCATTCATGATAATTTTTGAAGCAGTATGATCAATTGTTAAAGGATGGCAGAGTGGAATTAATTCACTTGTTTTTTTTACACCTAAAACTGCAGAGACTTCAGCCAAGGTTATTGGATCACCTTTTGGCATTTCTTTATTTTTTATTAGCTCAAAAACTTCATTACCAACATAAATTTTTCCAGAAGCTAAAGCTCTTCTAAATGTTTCTTTTTTTTTCGTAACATCAATCATTTTAAAAGAATTTTTTTTAAAAATTTCTTTTGCCCAATCCTTTAAATCATTATCACTAACAATTTTTAAATTTTTCATATTATCCACCAGTTTTTGATAAATTTACTGTTGATCCAGTATCACCTAATTCTAAATAATGAGATTCTTTTTTAAACTGCATTTGTTTCATTATTAAATCTTTTAATTCATTTAACTGATCATCTTTTTGCAAAAGATGTCTTAAATTAATTCCAGTATTTCCAAATAGACAAAGTCTTAAATCACCTCTTGATGTTATTCTTAGTCTATTACATGATTTACAAAAATCTTTTGAATATGGAGCAATAATACCAAACTTACCCTCATATTTAGGGTTGATGTAATTTAAAGAGGGTCCTGTATCTTTACCAAATGTTTGATATATCCATTTATTTTCCATTAGATATTCTTTAAAAATTCCTGATGAAACATGGTATTTTTTAAAATAATCTAAATTATCACCAGTTCTCATTAATTCTATGTATCTGAAATCAACTCTATTTTTTTCTATATACTTAGCCCAAGTATTAAAATCCTTTATCGATGAATTAATTCCATTTAAGAGTACAGCATTAATTTTAATATTTTCAAAACCTGTGCTTTGTAAAATTTCTATACCATTCAAAATTTCTGTTAACCTGTCATGGCCAGTAATATTTTTAAATATTTCTCTATCTAAGCTATCAACACTGATATTAATACCAGTAAGCCCGCTGTTAACTAATTGTTCTGCTTTTTTATCTAATTTATAGCCATTAGTAGTAATTGATACATTGTGAATTCCTGATTCAAATTTTAATATTTTTATAATATCAAAGAAATCTTTTCTTACTGTTGGTTCTCCACCTGTAATTCTGATCTTATTTACACCAAGTTCAGAAAAACAATTTGCAAGTCGCTTAATTTCATCTAAATGAAGAAACTTTCTAGAGTCGTTTTTGTCTACTTGGTAACCATTAGGCAAACAATATCCACATTTAAAATTACAAACATCAGAAATTGACAATCTGATATAAGGAAATTTTCTGCCAAAACTATCTTTAAGAACACTCATAAGTAGCTATTATAATATATTTTTATTTAGAAAATAGCTATTAACTATTAAGTCGATTCATCTCTTCAAGTTCTACTTCGAGCTTGTCTAATTCTTCACCACCTGCCATCATCCCTAAAAGTTCTTCTCTACTGATATCTTTTTTATTAAAAGTTCCTAGGCTTTTTCCTCTATTTAGAACTGTAAAACTATTTCCAACTGGATAAGCATGGTGAACATTATGAGTAATTAAAATTACCGCTAATCCCTGTGAAGCAGCTTTAACGACGTATTTTAAAACCATTGACGCTTGATGCACACCAAGAGCAGAGGTTGGTTCATCCAAAACTAAAACTTTTGCACCAAAATAAATAGCTCTTGATATTGCTAAACATTGTCTTTCACCACCAGACATTGTTCCAACTGCTTGAGAGGGATCTCTTACATCAATTCCTATTTGACCCATTCTTTCTGCAGCAATTTGATTTGCCTTTTCAATATCAAAAGTTTTTAAAAAAGGAGGCCCTTTTAATGGTTCTCTACCCATAAAAAAATTTCTAGTAACACTCATTAATGGAACTAGTGCTAAGTCTTGATAAACAGTTCCAATACCCATATCCAAAGCATCTTTTGGTGAGTCAAAAACAGTTTTTTTTCCTTCAATTACTATTTCACCTTCATCGGGTTTATGAACACCTGCTAAAGTTTTAATTAATGTTGATTTTCCCGCACCATTGTCACCAAGTAAACACATGATCTCACCTTTTTTTAATTTCATAGTGACATCTTTAAGAGCAATTACTTTTCCAAAAAATTTACTAATGTTGTTAAATTCAATTAAATTTTCTGACATTATTTACTCTCAGTTACTCGTTTTCTAATGTAATTATTAAACACTACAGCAATCAACATCATTGCTCCTAAAAACACTTTAAACCAATCAGTATCAACGTCTGTATAAAATATTCCCATTGAAACAGTTCCAAATATTAATGCACCAAAAGCTGCACCAATTGCAGAACCATATCCTCCAGTCAATAAACAACCACCAACAACTGCTGCTGCAATTGCTTCTAATTCTTTTAAATTTCCCCTCATAGTGTCTGCAGAACCAGCATCTAAAACTTGAATAGTTGCAAAAATGGTTGCTGCAACTGCTGTCCCAATAAATAAACTTATTTTAACTCTTCCGACAGGCACACCAACATTTGTTGCACCGTTCTTGTCTCCTCCTGATGCAAAAATCCAGTTACCATATCTAGTCTTCATCAATATCCATGTTGCAAAAAGTGTAGCAGCAATAAACCATATTACTGAAGGTGGAATACCAGTAGCTAATGGAGTACCATCAGTTCTTAATGCAATTAAATTCATTGAACCCAACCAAGTGAATAACCACTTGAATGTATCAGTTGCAAACATCCAAGCGATTGGATCATTCTCAATTAAAACTCTTAAACCAGGAACTTGAGTTCTTCCTGTAATTAATCTTGTGATTGCTAATGTTGCTCCTCTTAAAATAAACAACATTGCAAGAGTCACTATAAAAGATGGAAGTCCTGTTCTAACAACAAGGATACCATTGAAGTATCCAACTAATACTGCCATTGCAAAAGCAAAAATAATACTTACCCATAAAGGCCATCCCCAATAAATTGCAGGTATTGCTATACAAATTCCTGCAAAACCAATCATGGATCCAATTGATAAATCAAATTCACCACCAATCATTAGCATTGCTGCAGCAATTGCAATTATTCCTAAGTTTGCAGAGACATCTAAAAAGTTTAGAGTTCCATATGCACTGAACATTCCAGTGTCACCTGCAACTATTCCAAAAAATATGAATACTAAAATTGCACCACCAACAGCACCTAATTCAGGTCTATTTAAAAGCAATCTTAGTTTTGATACTTCTTTAAGTCTTTCGTCTTGACCTGAAGTTTTTTTTGATGCGATACTTTTTGCTTTGTCAGACATTTTGTTTTGAATTTTGTTTAGAAAAAAGGCCTAACTAAAAGTTAGCTAGGCCTTTTAAAGTATTTTTTATCTGTAACCTTGAGCTGCCCACTTAATTACTTTAGCAGCATTATCAGGAGTTACGAAACCAGGACCAGTCATAACTACTCCAGCTGGCATAGTTCCATATCTCATGTACTGACCAAAAATTGCTATTGGTAAGTAACCTTGTAGGTATTGTTGTTGGTCAATTAAAAACTCTACTTTACCTGCAGCAGCAGCTTTTAACATTCCTGGTGACATATCAAATGTACCAAGTCTAACTTTACCAACTTTTCCTGCAGCTTCTAAAGCTTTAAGAGCAGCTTCACCTGCAAGACCAGCACCTAAAGTTAGGATAGTGTCATATCCACCACCTAATTTAGCAGCAACAGCTTTTTGAATTTCTGTTGGGTCATTAGAAGTTCCTAAGATGTCAACTGATCCACCAAAACCTTTTTTGAATCCAGCACATCTTCTGTCTAGCGCAACGTTTCCAACTTCGTGGTTAACACATAGTGCTTTTTTACCACCAGCAGCTTTCATTTTTTGTCCGCCACCTACACCAGCTTCAAACTCAGTTTGTCCAACGTGAGCACTGATACCTAGTGAAGCAAAGTCATCTGAACCAGAGTTCATTGAAATTACTGGAATACCAGCAGCGATAGCAGCTTTAACAGATTTTCCTAAAGCGGCAGCATCTGGAAGAGTAATCACAATACCTTTTGGTTTTTGTGAAACTGCGTTGTCAATTAATTTAGCCATTTCAACCATGTCGAAAGTAGCAGGTGCAGTGTACTTGCAAGATATTCCCATATCTGCACATCCTTTATCTACACCATTCTTAGCAACAGACCAAAACGGGTCGTTAGCTTGTCCGTGAGATACAACGATCACGTCCACTGCTAAAGCAGACACTGATAGCATAACCCAAGCAACAAAAGCTAATAATGATTTATATAATGTTTTCATTATTTTTCCCTCTCGTTTAAATAAAAGTTAACTTTTAATGCGCGGACGTTAACATAAAAAAAAGTAGGTTGTAAAGGTGTCAAGGACAATATGTATAGAAAATATACATATCTTAGAATAATTATAATTTAGAATTAAAACTTAATTTTTATTTGTTTTCTTTGTTTTAAGGAATGTGAAGCGGCGTTAGCAATAATCAAAGCTCTTCTTCCATCCTCAAAACTTGAAATTGGGGACTTTTTTTTTCTTGAATATAAAGCTAATTCATCAAGTTGAAGCCTGTAAGCATCAACATATCTATCTATAAAAAAATTTAAAAGTGGTTTTTTCTGTGATGTGTTGTTTTTTGTAAAAATCTCTGTTTCATTCTCACTTTTATTTCCAGATATTAACATTCCTTTTGAGCCAAATAACTCTATTCTTTGATCGTACCCAAAGCTACAGTGTCTAGAATTTGTAATTATACATTGTACACCTTGTTTTGATTTCAAAAGACATGAGGCTAGCTCATAATCTTTAATTTTATCAAATCTTTTATCTGAAATATTACTAGCTGTAGTGAAAATATTTTCTATCTCATCTTTTTCTAAATAAAATCTTAACAAATCAAAGTCATGAATCATCATGTCTTTAAATATGCCACCAGATACTTTTAAATAATTTAATGAAGGTGGGGCAGGATCCCGGCTAGTGATAATTATTTTTTCTAGTTTTCCAATTTTTCCTTTTCTTAATTCTTGTTTTATTGAACTATGTCCTGGGTCATACCTTCTGTTAAAACCTAATTGTATTTTAGGTTTATACTTTTTGATCTCTTTTGAACATTTATTAACCTTATCAATATTTAAATCTAAAGGTTTTTCACAAAAAACTACTTTTTTATATTTTGCTGCCTTTTTTATAAACTTAATATGAGTGGAAGTACTAGAAGCAATAAATATTAAATCTATATTTTTATCTCTAAAAGCTTTTTCAGGGGTACTAATATCAATTGTATTAAATTTTCTTGAAATATTTTTAGCTAATTTCTTGCTGATATCAAAAGTATATTTTAATTTGAAACTTTTATGATTTATTAAGTTTTCAGCATGCATTTGACCTATTCTACCTAGACCAAGTAATGCTACGTTTATTTGATTTTTACCCATTTTTTACTTTTTGATGAAACCTTACATGCATTAATAAATTTTGCAGTTTCAAATCCTTCATCTTCATCAGGATAAAAATATCGTTTATTTTTTTTACTTTTTAATGATTGTGCAAATTCTTTATATATATTTGCAAACGCATCTAAATATCCTTCTGGATGTCCAAACTTGATTCTAGAAAAATTCTTCGAAAAATCTGCATTATGAAAACCTCTCTCTAGAAGTTTTACAGCACCTTTTGATGGATTTAACTTTAAGTAACCAGGATCATTTTGAACCCATTCTAAACTTCCTTTGTCACCATAAACTCTTATTCTTAGTCCATAAACTCCTCCTCTAGACATTACGCTAGTCCAAAACATACCCTTTGCACCGTTTGTAAAATTAATCATAACTTGAGCATTATCATCCATTTTTATCTTTGGAGAAATTTGCTTTATGTCAGCAAAAACATTTGTTCCTTTCAAACCAGATATATACATAGCTAAATGATAAGCATGAGATCCAATTTCATTTAATACAGCTGAAGAACCAACAATATTTTTATCAAGTTTCCATTTTAATTTCTTTTTTGCATTTCTGCTATTGATAGATGATCCATCAGACCAATCCTGCACATACTCAACATTTATCATTTTTACTTTTCCAATCTTACCTCTCTCAACAAGAATTTTTGCTTGTCTAACCATTGGATAGGCTGAGTAGTTATGTGTAAGTGCATATTTAATTTTTTTATTTTTTTTAATTGATTTGAAAAGTTTTTTCGCTTGTTCTAAATTGCCAGCAAAAGGTTTATCAGAAATTATATTTACATTTTTTGAAATAAATTTTTCAGCAATAATTTGATGACTTGATGGAGGTGTCATTATAGAAACTACATTAATTCCATCTTTTCTCTTAGATTCTTTTTCAGCCATTTCTTTGTAATTTGAGTAACATCGGTCAGGTGAAATGCCTATGCTTTTTCCAAACTTAGTAGAAATTTTTACATTTCTAGAAAAAACACCAGCTACTATTTCGTACTGATCATCAAATCGAGA
The DNA here is from genome assembly GCF_052048195.1 of Candidatus Pelagibacter sp. HIMB123. Classification (NCBI taxonomy): domain Bacteria; kingdom Pseudomonadati; phylum Pseudomonadota; class Alphaproteobacteria; order Candidatus Pelagibacterales; family Candidatus Pelagibacteraceae; genus Candidatus Pelagibacter; species Candidatus Pelagibacter sp. HIMB123. The sequence continues at coordinate 21,978 of NZ_JBNAIL010000004.1, forward strand.
TGAAATTCTATGAACATGACCAATCCAGGATCCAGGACCACCACCAACAATTCCTAAACTTAATTTTTTAGTTTTATTTGATTTAAACATTGAATATATCTTAGCAAAAAAAATATTTATGTCAGTAAAATTAGGTATAGCACCAATAGCATGGAGTAATGATGACATGCCAGAACTAGGGGGCGATACTTCTTTAGAACAATGCTTATCAGAAGCAAGTCAGGCAGGTTTTATTGGAATTGAGTCTGGAGGAAAATTTCCTAAAACATCTGAGGAGTTAATTCCTAAATTGAAAGAGTTCAATTTAAGTCTTTGTTCAGGCTGGTATGGAGCAAATTTAAGAAAAAATAACGTTATTGAGGAAAAAAATTTAATTCAAGATCAGCTAAAATTATTTAAAGACTGCAACTCACCTTGTATGGTTTTTGCAGAAGTTTCAGGTTCAATTCAAGGAGATCCAAATAGAAAACTTTCTACAAGACCAAAAATGGATCTTGATGACGCTAAAAAATACTATTCAAAAATTTCTGAAATGGGAAAATATTTAGAAGATGAGGGAATGCCTCTTGCTTACCATCATCACATGGGAACAGTTATTGAAACTGAAGAAGATACTATAAGATTGTTAGAAAATACTGATGATAGTGTTAAACTTACTTTAGACACTGGCCATATGTTATTTGCTCAGGGTAATTCTCTAAAAATATTAAAAGATTTCAGTGAAAGACTTATTCATATGCACTGCAAAGATATTAGAAAAGATGTTTTGGAAAAATCTTTGAAAGAAGATTTAAGTTTTAGAGGAGCGTTTTTAGAGGGTGCTTTTACAGTACCTGGAGATGGCTGTATTGATTACAAGCCACTATTTGATGTATTAAAAGAAAAAAATTATTCAGGTTGGTTGGTAGTTGAAGCTGAGCAAGATCCAGCAAAAGCAAATCCTTTTGAATATGCAAAGATTGGTTATAAATATTTAACTGAAACCTTAAATAGCAGCAATATAGAGATTTTTAAAAATTGATTATCTATAAATAGAAGTAAGTTCGTTGTTTCCTGCTGCAACACAAGGTGATTTAAAACAAGTACCAACAATCCATTCAGAACCAGGATCAGGTAAAAAATTTGAAGACATAACAAATATCACACCCATTTCAACCGCTTGACCAGCTTTACCTTCAGCTTTTATTCTTGGATCAGGATCAGTTTTTACTTTTGAGTCATCAGAAAATGGATTTTCTATTTTTAAATTTTCATTTATATAATTAACAACTTTATCAGCTATCCATTCACCATTACATGGATCACCCCAAACAGTGAATTTACCTTCTTCGTTATTTCCACATTTATTAATTTCATCATTAATTAGATCAACAACTTTATTGTGATTTTCTTTTACTAAATTAGCTTTAGCTTCAACTGCTGGTCTTGTACTTGCTGTCCAAATTAACATGCCAACTACAAAGATTGCAGATGCTGAGACTAAAAATTCTAAAAATCCAAAATTTTTGAAATTAATTTTCATATTAAAGTTTTACAATTTTAGATTTTTCTAACTTTTCCTCAAAAAAATCAATAATATTTTGAATTGTCTCTTTACCCATTCTTGTCATACATTCATCGGTAAAAGCTGCAGTATGTGGACTTAAATAAACTTTTTCATTTTTAAGAAGTGGATTATTGTCATCAGGTGGTTCTTTTTTAAAAACATCAATTCCAGCTCCAAAAATTAAATTTTCATTGAGTGCTTTATCAAGATCTTCTTCATGAATAATTCCACCTCTTGCTGCATTAATGATAATGCAAGTTTTTTTCATTGTTTTTAATAAATCATAATTAATTAAATTTTCAGTTTTATCCGTTAAAGGCATATGGAGAGAAATAACATCCATAGTTTTTACTGCTTCAGTTAGATCGTCTACTTTTTTTCCACCTAATTCCTCAATTTTATCTTTGTCTACAAATGGATCGTACACAAATACATTCATTTCGAAACCTAGACATCTTTTGATTAAAGCTTTTCCTATTCTTCCAAACCCCATTATTAAAAAATTTTTTTTCCAAACTTCTATTGTTTTTGGTAATTTATTTCTTTCTTTAAAGTTTCCGTCTCTTACTGTTTTGTCAAATAAGTCTTTTCTTTTTGCAATATTTAACAAAACAAACATTACATGTTCCGCTACTGTCACAGCATTTGCGTTAGCTGTTATTGCTATTTTTATATCTTTTTCTTTAGCTTTTTTTAAATCGATATTGTCGTAACCAACACCATGTCTTGAAATAATTTTTAAATTTTTTGCTTCTTCAAAGGTTTCACCAGGAAGCTTTGCAATTCTTATTGATGCACCATCGCAATCTTTTAATTTTGATTTTAAGTTTTCTACTGAAGTGTCATCAGTTACCTCAACATCAAAGTTAGGATGATTGTTAATTAATTCCATACCTTTTTCATGGACTTTTTGAATAATTAATATCTTTTTTTTATTACTCATAATTATATGTCAATTTTTTAGAGAGCATTTTTAATACGAAAATTATTCTATAAAGTAAATTAGTTTTTTGATTAAAGTTGTATTTATTAAATAATTAAAATAAATTTAGCTGTGAATTTGACAATTAATATTCTCCTATTTGTTTTTAATATCCTTGAGAAAATAAATACTTTTTTTTTAAGAATTGGCAGACAGTTTGCCTGGATAGCAATACTTTTGATGGTGATTGTTATCTTAGTACAAGTATTTTTTAGGTATGTATTAAATAATGCACTACCATGGCCCGATGAGGTTGCTAGATTTTTAATGTTATGGATGACAGGATTGATCGCACCTTCTGCCTATAGATGGGGCGGATTTGTTTCTATTGATTTATTAGAGAGATTTTTACCAAAACTTATATCAACATTATTAGCTTTATTTTTATTAATAGTATCTCTTTTCGTCTTGGTAATAGGTTTAGAATTAGGTTTTAAACATATTAATGCAGGATGGATATTTAATTCTTCTTCGATAAAAATTCCTTTTCATTTAATTGGTGGAAAAGCAGAACCAATAAAATTAGCTTGGATGTACATGTCATTACCAATAGGAATTATTTTTTTAATTTCTGTAAACATAGAATTAATTCTAAGAAATATTCTTACAAATTTTACTAAGTTAGACTTACCTGAAGATTACGATAAACAAAAACTGGAGACACAATAATGTTAGTTTGGTTTCTTCCTTTGTTTTTATTATTTTTGTTAATTGGTTTGCCTGTATTTTTTGGACTGTTAGCAGCACCAGGAATTTTACTTTGGCTAAATGATCAAGCAAGAGATGGAGCTATGCTTTATAGAAACATTTATAATGGAATAGATAGCTTTCCTCTGATGGCGATACCCTTTTTTATGTTAGCAGGAGAATTAATGAATAGGGGAGGAATAACTCACAGATTAGTTGAATTTAGTCAAGCAATGATGGGTCACTTAAAAGGTGGATTAGCTCATGTCAATGTTCTGACTTCAATGTTGTTTGCTGGTTTATCAGGTTCAGCGGTAGCTGATACATCCGCAATTGGATCAATGCTTATTCCTGCGATGGAAAAACAAGGATACACAAAAAAATTTGCAGCAGCTATCACTGCAGCTAGTTCTGTAATTGGACCAATCATTCCTCCATCAGGCATTATGATTATTTATGCCTATGTAATGGGTGAAAGTGTTGCTGCATTATTTTTAGCTGGAATAGTTCCTGGTATTTTAGTTGGCGTAAGCTTAATGATCACAATAAAATTTATGGCTAAGAGATATAATTTTCCTGCTGTAACAAAAAAAACTACTTGGAGCCAAAGAGGCAAAGCATCTCTTAAAGCTTTTTTCCCTTTAATGACACCTGTAATAATTTTAGGTGGAATACTTGGAGGAATTTTTACACCAACCGAAGCATCAGCTGTAGCGGCTGCTTATGCAATGTTTATAGGTCTATTTGTTCTGAAATCATTAAAATGGAAAGATGTTCCTAAGGTTATGACAAAAGCAGCAATGGTATCTTCAGTAGTTCTTCTTTTAGTTGGTGCTGCGATGGCTTTTAAAACAGTTGTAAGTTTATCACATGCTCCAGAGCATCTTGCTGCATTTGTTTTGGGATTAACTGATAATCCATATGTTTTGTTATTTCTTATAAATATTTTATTATTTGTTGTTGGAATGTTTTTAGATGCAGGTCCAGCGATAATTATCTTAGGACCAATTCTTGGACCAGTATTTGTTGAGCTAGGTGTTCATCCTGTGCACTTTGCAATTATAATGTCTGTTAATTTAACTGTTGGTTTAGCAACCCCACCAATGGGCCTTGTTTTATTTGTTGCATCTTCTGTATCTGGGGAAAGAGTTGAAACAATAGCAAAAGCTATATTGCCATTTTTAGCAGTAGAGGCTATAGTTATATTCTTAATAACCTATTTTCCATCAATCTCAATGACTATTCCTTTGCTAACTGGTTTTGCAAAATAAATATATTTTTTTACTACTCGATAGACTCTCTAAATCAATTTAAGTATAGTTTATATACATAAATATTTAAAGAGAGGGAAATAATTATGAGTAAATTAATAAAATCATTTTTTTCATTATTATTCTTAATCAGTTTTACTGCATCTGTTTCAGCTGCAGATTATAACTTGAGAATGACAATGAACTCTAATGATCAAGATGAAGATTATGATGGTGCTGTAGTATTTAAAAACTACGTAGAAGCAGCTTCAAATGGAAAAATAGCTGTAGAACTATTTGTAGGAACACAGCTTTGTTCAAAAGGTGCTGAGTGTTTACAAGGTGTATCTGATGGAAGTATAGATATTTACATTTCTACTTCTGGAGGTGCTGCAGGTGTATTTCCATATGTTCAAGTTTTAGATTTACCTTATCTAATGGCCGATGACAGAATTGCTGAAGATGTAATGCAAGGTGATTTTGTAAGAACAATGAGAAAAATGGCTCTAAAAGATTCTAATGATTCAATTAGATTGATGACAATTGGAAACACTGGAGGATGGAGAAATTTTGCTAATACAAAAAGAAGAATTGCAAATCCGTCCGACATGAAAGGTTTAAAAATCAGAACAGTTGTAGCTGATTTACCTCAGGAACTTGTAAGAGCATTAGGTGCATCTCCAACTCCTATTCCATGGCCTGAATTATTTACATCATTTCAAACTGGTGTAGTTGAAGGTTCTAAAAATGGAATTACTGACATTATGAACATGAAGTTTCCTGATGCAGGTCTAAAATACGTTACTTTAGACGGTCATGCATACATGGGAGCATTATGGTGGATGAACAATGCAAAATATGAATCTATGTCACCAGATCTTAAAAAAGTAGTGACAGATGGTTTCTATGCTTTGCAGCAAGCAACTTTTGCTTCTCCAAAGAGAAAATCAATCAAAGCTTATGAGGACTTTGTAGCAGGTGGTGGAGATTTATATGTTCCAACGCCTGATCAAAAAGCTAGCTTTAAAAAAGCTGCTAGCCCAGTTTATGATTGGTTTAAATCTAATGTTAAAGGTGGAAAAGAAATTTTCAACGCTTTGACTAAAGCAGTAGCAAGTGCTGAGAAAAAAGCATCTAGTGCATATAAAAAAGATTTATAATTTCTAAATAATTTTAATGGGGCGGATATTTATTCGCCCTATTATCTAAAAGGATATATCCAAGATTTATAATCTTTTATGAGAATATGAGCTTTTTCAATTTGTTCAGGAGTCATTTTTTTAATAACTTCTTCCTGAGAAATTGCAGCATCAGGGTCTCCACCAATAGCAGACAAACCATACCACATATAAGCTCTAACAAGATCGGGAGCAGGAAGCCCTCTACCAATTTCGTAATACCATCCAACACCAGATTGAGCGCCAGGATGACCTTTCATAGAAGATCTGAGATACCATTCAAAAGCTCTAACATCATCTCTTTCAACACCAAGACCCATAGCGTACATAATTCCAATAAGCTCCTCAGCATCTGCATTACCCGATCTAGCTGCTGGCATAAGTTCTTCCATAGCTTCCTTAAATTTTCCTTTTTCCATCAAATCTCTAGCATTTTCTATTTCTGCAAAAACTATGGATGGAAGAAACAACAGTATAAAAAGATATTTAATCATTTAAAAATAATAATATTTATAATTCCATTTTTAATTTCAGTAAATAAATCTTACGCAATTGATTTACCAAAACCATTAAAGAGCGAAGATTTTCATGAAGTTGAAGTAGAAAAAGTTAAAATTGGAAGACTTTTATTTCATGATAAAATTTTATCTGCAAATCGAAACATTGCATGCGCAACCTGCCATAGTCATGATCTAGGTGGTTCAGATGGACTTTCATTAGGAATTGGTGAAGGAGGACATGGTATTGGATTAGAAAGAACAGCTGGAACGGGGGATGATAAAATTAAAAAACGTATTCCAAGGAATGCTTTAGCATTATGGAATTTAGGATTTAAAGACATTACAACATTGCTTCATGACGGTAGAGTGACTAAATCTGATATATTTGGCAATGGTTTTAATACCCCAGCACAAGAACTACTTCCAAAAGGGCTTGATAATATAGTTGCGGTACAAGCTTTATTTCCAATGACAAGACAATTTGAAATGGCTGGAAATCCAGGTGAAAATGAAATTATAGGACTTGTTTCGAAAGTTGGTAAAGACAGTATGAGAATAGATAGAGTTTGGCCTGTAATCACTCATAGAATAAGAGGAATTCCCGAGTATGTTGAAATGTTTAAACATGCATTTGAGGATGTTGATAATGCTTTAGATATAAATATTACACATATAGTAAATTCAATTGCAGCTTTTGAAATTCATGAATGGACCTCTTTTGACTCTCCATTTGATGAATATTTAAATGGAAATAAATCAGCTTTAAATTCAAATCAGATTGCAGGTATGAATTTATTCTATGGCAAAGCAAATTGTAGCTCATGTCATTCCGGGCCTTTATTGTCTGATCAAAAATTTCATTCAATAGGAATTCCTCAATTTGGGCCTGGAAGGACAAGGCCTTTTGATCCTTATGCACGTGATGTTGGAAGAATGGTTGAAACAGATGATGTAGACGACATGTATAAATTTAAAACTCCTGCGCTAAGAAATGTTTCTTTAACTGCACCTTATGGTCATAATGGTGCTTATCCAACACTTAAAGGCATAATTAAACATCATTTAAATCCAGTAGTTATGAATAAAAATTGGAAACCTCAATATGCAAATTTACCTAAGGCTCCATGGTTAGAGCAAATAGATTTTGTAACTTTTTCTGACAAAAGAGAACAGGATAGAATTATTTCGAGTATAGATATTAAACCAATAGATTTAAGTGAAAAAGAAATTGATCAATTGGTATCTTTTTTACAATCTCTAACTGGAAAAAGTGGAAATCAAAGACCCCTCGGTAAACCAGAAAAAGTACCAAGTGGATTAACAATTGATTAAACTTATTTAATTAAACTGATAAATAATAAATATGGAAAAAATTAAATATGGAATAATTGGAGCTGGCACAATGGCTCGAGAACATATTTTAAATTTATCTTTAATAGATGAAGCTCAAGTAGTTGCTCTTTCAGATCCTTATGATGAATCTTTGAAACAGTGCCAAGAATTACTCAAATCAGAAGTTGTTTGTTTTAAAAATCATGAAGATCTGATCAAAGAAAATTTAGTTGATGTTTATATAATTTCATCTCCAAATTTTACTCATATTCAAATTTTAAAAGATGTAATTAAAACCAAGAAACATATATTGGTTGAAAAACCTTTGTGCACTAAGACAAAAGATTGTTTAGAAATAGAAAAACTTACTAAAAATTACCCTTCAGTTTTTTGGACTGCAATGGAATATAGGTACATGCCTCCTGTTTCAAAATTTATCAAAGAAATTCACAACAAAACAATTGGTGATCTAAAAACATTAACAATAAGAGAACACAGGTTTCCTTTCTTAAAAAAAGTAAATGATTGGAACAGATTTGAAAAAAATACCGGAGGAACTTTAGTTGAAAAGTGTTGTCATTTTTTTGATTTGATGCGTTTTATTGTTAAGAGTGAGCCCGTAAGTGTTTATGCGAGTGGGGGACAAGATGTAAATCATTTAGATGAAGAGTATGATGGTAAAAAACCAGATATTATTGATAACGCTTATGTAATTGTTAATTTTGAGAATGGCTCAAGAAGTATGCTTGAGCTTTGTATGTTTGCTGAAAATTCTGAAATGCAAGAAGAGTTAACTGCAACAGGAAATATTGGTAAAATTGAAACTTCAGTTCCTTCAAACGAGTCTGGGAAAACTACTTCTGATGTAAGAATTGGTATGAGAGACGGAAAAACTAAACAAGAAAGTGTTAGTGTGGATCCAAAAATACTTGAAGCAGGACATCATCATGGTTCAACTTATTATGAACATTTAGCCTTTATAAATGCAGTAAAAAATAAATTAAAGCCAGAGGTATCTTTGAATGATGGATTAATCGCAGTTGCTGTTGGAGAAGCTGCTGAGACATCAATTAAACTTGGAAGAGTAGTTAAGTTAAGCGAGATAATTACTTAAAAAAATCAATCGCTTTTTTAACTATAAAATTGCTAACTCTAATATTTGACTCTGTAGTGACACCTGAAATATGAGGTGTTAAAATACAATTCATTTCAGATGTTATTCTTTCGTATAAATCTTTTTTAATAGGTTCATTTTCAAACACATCTAATGCAAATCCTGAAATTAGATTTTGATCATAAGCATCTATAAGATCATTCTCATTTACAACACTACCTCTTGAAGTATTAATTATTATTGGCTGTTTTTGCATTTTAGAGAATGAAGACTTGTTTATTAGATTTTTTGTCTCTTCGGTTAATGGTAAGTGTAAAGAAATAATATCTGCATCTTTAAATACATATTCTAATGAAGATAATTTATAATTTTTCTCATTATCATCTAATTTTTTAATGTAAGGATCATAAGCCAAAACATTTAGGCCATTTTTCAAACTATAGTCTGCAACCTTTCTACCAATGATCCCAAAACCTACTATTCCAATACATTTTCCATTTATTTCAGCAGATTTAATTGTAGTTCTAGGCCAATTACCTTTGACCGTTCCATTATGAAACATAGGAATTTTTTTTATCAAAGACATCGAAGATGAAATTACATACTCTGCCACAGAAACTGCATTCATACCAGTTGCTGGTTGGACATGAATATTTTTACTTTTACAAAATTCAGTATCAATATTATCCAAACCAACACCCAATCTTCCAATAAATTTTAAATTTTTTGCGTTAGATAAAATTTTTTTATTAACCTGAGTTTTGTTTCTAACAATTAAACCATCATAATCTTTAATTATTTCTAAAAGTTCCTCTTCTTTTTCCCAAAGCTTTTCATCAAATTTGATTTCAAAATTATTATTTAAGTCGTCTAAACTATTCTTATTAATAAATTCAGTTATCAAAATTTTCATAATTAATAATTGATATTTTAAATAAGTTTAGACAAATCCCTTTTATTTGTTTTAAAAGTAGGAAGAGGATATTTAAAAGCATATTTACGTGGAATACACTTTTCTTTTGCTTTTTCCCAGAGTGCTAACCATTGTTTAAAATTCTGAATTTTGAGATTTTTTTTATTTTTACTTCTTACATAGAAATTCGGTAGCGGATCTCTTCCAGAAGGTTGGCCAGCTACATTATATCTAAGGTCCGCACTTATTCTAAAATCATTTGATCTGTTCGGTAGAGAACAATGAATTGAATGTTTGTGTAAAAGAATTACATCCCCAACATCTGCTTCTAAGTGAATATGTTGCATTTCATCCAGTAATTTGCTGTCTTTAATTTCTACTTGCCCTCTATAACCAGCAATATGATTTAATAATCCCATTTTATTAATTTTCTTAACAGTAATCATGCAACCATTTTTTTTAGTAGTTTTTGTAAAAGGTATCCATACAGTAACCATGTCGGTTAATTTTTGTCCTTTAGTATTGAGAACAGCGGCATCCTGATGCCAGGGCGTTCGTCCACTTAAACCATCTAAAATTGACCCTTTTGGTAATTTTTTTTCAGGCTGTTTAATTCTAGTATTTTGTACTGGATTAGACATGATTTCTTTACCCAAAATTTTTTCAACAACATCTAAAATGTTTTTATTAGTAATTAAATTCCATAAAGATTGAGTAGCAAAATAATCACTATCTTTCTTAACATGATCTCTTGGTAATCTAGTATTAAAATACTGATCTAAATCATCAATTTTTAATTTTGATATATAAGAATATTTTTTTTTAAAATCTAAATTAAGAACTTTTTTGACATCTTTTTTTTTTGCAAATTTTTGAATTAAACAATCCATTACAAATTCCATATCATTAAGGATTGGCTTTAAATCTCTTTGAAAGTTAAGCACGTTTTTTACTTTCAAATACCCATGTTCAAATAATTTGTTTTTAAGATTATTTACCATTAATAGAAACTAGTAGAATTTAGTGACAATATCAATTCTTTGGAGCAGTTGTTAAATAGTTTGCGTCATGAAAAGAAGTTAACATTCTTTTCTTGGTACTGATAATGTGCGGATAGTAAGCTGTTCCTTTATAATTCCAAATAACTGGCTTATTCAGAGCATAACTTCCATAAATAAAAAATCTTTTTGGACAGTTTTTTTCTATAAAACGTTTAACCCCATGATAAGAATTTGGTGTAGATTGAAAAAAAACCACAGTCCCTTTTTTTGGCGTGAAAGCTTTGACCACTTCCAATTCACTCATCTTTGGAAATCTTCTGAAACTTTTTCTTAAATTTTTCTTTGATTTTTTTCTATAAATCGTAAGTGATCCTCCATTTTTTTTTGGAATATCTGTCAGGTAAATTAAGAAATTGTATAATCTTGTGATGTCATCTCTATGAGGACGTAATCTGTATCCTCCTTTAGAAACTGAAAAATCAATATCTAAATTAACTTTTGGGTTAGTGTAATTATTTCCTAACAATTTTTTTAGTTCGCTTGAATTTAGTTTCTTTTTAATAGTAAATTTTTTTTGATTAAATATTTTTGGTTTGTGAGTGTTTGTCCAAGATCCATCTTTAAAATTTTTAGAAAAAAGAGTTTCAATTTTTTTATAAAATGTTTTGCTATTAAAAAGTTTAAATAGTTTTGCAGAATTATTTGAAGATTTAATATAGTTTTTAAAATTTTTTGAGCCTTTGTTAATTCTGCTTCGACCACCCATAATCATGTCGTCAAAGGCTTTAGATTTACTAATCTCATCAATTAATAAATTACAATTATTTTTCTCAATAACTTTATCTCCAACCAATACAGGAAAATTACTTTTAATTTTTTTTAATCGATTGATTTTAAGCATCAACTATACATACCTTCTTTAACCTTAATCATTTTATACATCAGGTCATTTAAAGGTGTTTTTACTCCATGTTTTTTTCCTATTTTAGAAACTGCTCCACTAATAAAATCAATTTCAGTTTTTCTTTTGTACTGAACATCAAAAGCCATTGAAGATTTGTTAGTTTGCATAGAATCTACAATTTTATTGAACATAAATAGACATTCATCTTCAGAAACATTAACTCCATCAGCAAGTGCCACTTCTCTTGTCTCTAAAATGATTTCTTTACCAAGTCCTCTTGAAACATCATTAGCCTTATTATTTACGTAAAGATCAGTGTGGTGTAGATCAAATATAGCTGAAAGAGGACCTATTGCTGTTAGAGCAAAAAGCTTCATCCATTTTCTTTTTTTTACATCTTCAGCTGCAATCATTTCAAGATTATGTGCAGTAAAAGTATCAGCTATTTCCGTAATTCTCTCTGTTATTCCTCCTTCATATTCACCAATCCATGAAGGTAATGCGCCATGGTTCATTATATGACCTGGTCCTAAAATATTTGAAGCTTGCGTCGTTGTTCCACCGATTACCTTTTCATTTCCAACGATACTTTGAATTATTGCTTCATGGCCAATCCCATTTTGAAATGACATGAAGACTGTTTTTTCACCAATAATATTTTTAATACTGTTTAATGCTGGTTCCAATGCAGTTGCTTTACACATAACAATCACTGTATCCATTTTATCTAACGATGATGGATCTGAAGTAGCATTAACCTTAATTATACGATCTCCACCATGACCATCCATTTTCAAACCATCTTTGTTAATTGCATCAACATGTTCTTTCCAAACGTCAATTAAAGTTACATTTAAACCTTTTTCAGCTAGCAATCCTCCAAATAGACATCCCATAGCACCTGCACCTAATACAGCTACTTTTAAATCTTTATTTATCATCGTTACCTTTTTTAAAATTATTTATGTATAGAAATTATATATATTATCTATAGACAATATGCAAAATAAATTATAGCTTATTAACATTATGCAATTAAAAATAGAAAAAGGAACTTTCACAAATCATTCACTTGAAGATATAGCGAGTGCATTAAAAAAAGGACTTTCTGAAAATTTTAAAATTGTTGAAGTAGAAGTTGTTGATTGTCCTAATCTTCGTGAATGGGATTGTCCATCTGAAGGTATAAGCGGTAACCAAAAAATCATAGATGTTGGGGGAGAGCCATACATGCATGATCCTAATTTTATTGGTGCAGAATTTGATTATGAAGAAATTTCAAAAATGATCGGATCAGAAAAATCTTATGCTTTAGGTGCAGGATCTGGTGCAATGTCGTGTTTGGACGGCCACTGTGGTGAATTAGTAATTAATGAAAATTTAATTACCGATGAGTCTAGATCTATAATTGCAAGAGTAAGTCCTGATAAAAAATGTATTGTTGAAAAATATAGCGCAAGGAAACATGGTGGACTTGGAAACATTTATTATACCGATGGTAAACAAGGAAAAGTAATTAAAATAAAAATCAAAGGAAGATCAGGAGATCAAGGTTCATTGCCACAAGCAATGAGGTCTTCATTGTCAAATAATTTAAATCTTAAAGCAAATGAACAGATTGCTCTTGCAGGTGTATTTAGAATACTGGAGGGAAAAGTAAGATCTCATGTTCAACCAGATTATAAAGACATCAAACATGAATACTATGATCCAAAACAAATGAAGTGTGTAAAAGATTTTCTTCAATTTTATGAACCTGTTGGTCCAAAGTTACAGTGTTATACAGTTCTTTGGACTGGAGATCCTACTGGAGGGGAATTAAATTTAAGAGAGTCTGGTGAACACACTCACTTTCATTCTTATGAACATGATAAAGACGCTGGACACTATCATTTTGATGTCACGCCTGAAGAAATAGAATATGAGGGTTATTTTAATACTGCTACTGAAGTACATAGAGTAAATAACATTTATAAGGAACTATTAAGTAAAAATAGTATTGAATAGAAAACTCAATGAGTTTAAATTTATTTAAATGAAAAGACAGTTCAAGTATCCTAAGCACTTCGAAGAACAAAAAAAAATTCCAAAACTTACTCAAAAACGAATTCAATTAGCAGAAATATCACTTGGAGATTTTGAAGGAAGATTAGCTAACGAGTTATTGAATTGGTTTTCTTTAACTCCACAACATTGGATAATGTTGCATATGGTGATGCTTGCTTATTACAAAAATAAATCAATTACAAAAAATCAATTACTTAAAGTGATCGAGAAATCATACTTAACCTCAAATGTTTATATCGATACTGCAATTAAAAAAGGTTATTTTAGAATTATAAGAAATGAGCGAGATAAAAGATCTATATTTATATTACCTTCAGTAATTACCATTAAAACCTTCGAGGAATTTATTGATAGGAGAGATATTCTTTATAAAGGTGTTAAATAATGAAGAATATCTATACTTGGGCTGCTAAGCCAGCAAAACGAACTTTGACTGTTGGGGATTTAAAAGCAGCAAAAGGAAAAAGAAAATTTACACAAGTTACAGCGAATAGTGTTGAAGAAGCTGAGGCAGCTGAAAAGGCAGGATTTGATATGATTATATCAAATGCAAAAAATGTAATTCCTGTAAGAGAAGGTTCAAAAAATTTATTTTTAACAGCTGCTTTAGTTTTAAATGAGTTTGTAACTACAGAGGATATTATGCGTGGAGCTTTTAAAGCATTGGAGAATGGTGCGGATGCAGTTATGACACCAAGAAGTATGGATATAGTTGAAATGCTGGCTAAAGAAGATGTTCCAGTAATGGGGCATTTAGGTTTAGTTCCAAGAAAATCTACTTGGATTGGTGGATTAAGAGCTGTAGGTAAAACTGCTGATGAAGCATACGAGCTTTTTCAAAAGTTTAAAAGATTAGAAGATGCAGGTGCTTTTTCAGCTGAGTGTGAAGTAATACCTGAAAATGTAATGGGTGAAATATCAAAGCGTACAGATATAGTTACTGTTTCATTAGGTTCAGGTAAAAACGCTGATGTAATGTATTTATTTATGGAAGATATCTGTGGTGATATAGAAAATCCCCCAAGACATTCAAAAGCATATGGAAATTTATTGAGACTTAGAAATGAAATAAAACTAGAAAGAGTAAAAGCTCTTAAGGCTTTTAAAAAAGATTCAATGAATGGAAAATTTCCAGGAAAAAAACAATCGTCTAATCTAGAAAAAAAACAATTTGAGGAATTTTTAGACCAACTTGATTAGTAAGTAGAGTTGTCGTCTTTTTTTGATAAAGAACCTTTCATTTTATCTACTGTAGCTTTAGCGCCAGCACTTAAAGCTCTTAAATCAGAAGCTATAGTTACAAAATCAAAACCTTTTTCGATCATCTTAGTAGCATATTCTGTAGTACCATTATGAATTCCTGCAAAAATATTATTTTTTTTAGCATGTTCTAGAATTCTTAAAATTTCAGAATAAGCTTTTGTAGATTCTGACCTATCAAAACCAGGTTTTTCACCTATTGCTAAACTTAAATCTGCTGGACCAATATAAATACCATCAACACCTGGTGTAGACATTATCTCATCAAGATTTTCTAAAGACTCTTTTGTTTCTATCATTGCTAATTTTAGTATTTCTTCATTAGCGTGATCTGCATAATCAGCTCCACCATAAATTAAACCTCTAATAGGACCAAAACTTCTGTAACCTTCAGGTGGATACATGCAAGCTTGAACAAAATTCTCTGCCTCTTTTTTATTACTTACCATCGGACAAACGATTCCGTAACATCCAGCATCTAAAATTTTCATAATTTGACCTGGTTCGTTCCAATTAACTCTAGCTAAAGGAGTTACATCTGTTGTTGATATTGTCTGAAGCATGGGAAGCGCATTACTGTAGTCAACTAAACCATGCTGCATATCGATAGTTAAAGAGTCCCAACCTTGATGAGCCATTGCTTCGACAGAGGCTGTACTTGGAATCGCACACCAGCCGTTAATAACAGGTTTGCCTTCTTTCATCATTTGTTTGATTTTATTTTTTCTCATTTTCTAGATTTTTAATCCCATGTGAGTGTATTTCACATTTAGATAATCTTTTATCGCTCCTGAACCACCTTCACGACCATAACCAGTTTGTTTTATTCCTCCAAAAGGTGCCTCAGCAATAGCAACAACTCCAGTATTGACTGCAACACAACCAGACTCTAATTTTTCAGATCCAATGTGAGCTTTATCCATAGAGTTAGTGTATAAATAACTACATAATCCTAAGTCATTATCGTTTGCTCTTTCAATTACTTCATCAAAAGTTTTAAAAGTTAAAATTGGAACTAGTGGACCGAAAGGTTCTTCTTTCATAATTGTAAAATTATCTTTAACATCATCAAAGACTGTTGGTTCATAATAGTATCCCTTGTTGAAACCAGAAGGTCTTTGTCCACCCATTAATACTTTTGCTCCTTCTTTTTTAGTAGTTTCAACTAGTTTTTCTATTTCTTCTAATCTTTTAGCGGTAGTTAAAGGTCCAAGATCCACACCTTCATCCATACCGTTTCCAATTTTTAATTTTTTTGCCCTTTCAATAAAAGCATTAACAAAATCTTCTTTTCTATTTTCTTGGATATAAAATCTATTAGGTGAAATACAGACTTGACCGTTATTTCTAAATTTACCAGTTATTGCTATATCAGCTACTTTGTTCATATCTACATCTTCACATACAATAAAAGGTGAATGTCCGCTAAGCTCCATAGTAACTCTTTGAACTTTATCAGCTGCTTTTTTTAAAATAATTTTACCAACTCTAGTTGATCCAGTAACTGAAACTTTTTTAATTATATCAGACTCCATTAATTCATTTGATATTTCAGCAGGATCACCTGACAAAAGACTTACAACACCATCAGGTACTCCAGCTTCTTTACAAATGTTTACTAATTCCATTACAGCACCAGGAGTAATTACATCTGGCTTACAAATTACAGAACATCCTGCAGCTAGGGCAGTAGAAATTTTTCTAGATGCTAAAACTATTGGGAAATTCCAAGGAACTAAAGCTGCAACAACTCCTACAGGTTGATAATAAACATGAACTCTAGTGTCTGGAAATCTACTTTGCTGTGTTTGTCCATAAATTCTTTTTGTTTCTTCAGCATTCCACTCAAAAATATCAGCTCCACCACCAACTTCACCAACTGCTTCTGCAAGAGGTTTTCCAACTTCAAGAGTTAACCATTTTGCTATAACATCTTTTTTTTCTCTCATCATGTCTGCAATTTTTCTAAGCACATAAGCTCTTTGCCATGGTGCAGTGTTTTTCCAAACTTCCAAACCTTTTTCTGCAGACTTTAATGCTTTTTGCACTTCAATAGATGAAGCTTTTGATGCTTTCCCAATTACTTCTTCTGTTGCAGGGTTGATTACGTCGTAAGTTTCTTTTTTTTCAGCTTGTTGCCATTTACCGTCAATGAATTGTCCAAATTTTTCGTACATAGAATTTATTTTTAAGTTTACTTAATTAGGTTTTTTAATTTATAAATAGAATTATATATAAACATTATACATATTAAAAGATAAACAATTTTATGAAAAAAATTACCCTCACATGTGCTCATGCGATAGTTAAATATTTAATTGCTCAGAAAATATTAATTAATGGTAAAAAAGAACCTTTATTTCCAGGTGTCTTCGGAATTTTTGGACATGGAAATGTAGCTTGCTTAGGTCAAGCACTAGAGGAAAATCAAAAAGAACTTCCAACATATAGAGGGCATCATGAACAAAATATGGCTCTTACAGGAATTGGCTATGCTAGAGCAAAAAGAAGACAACAAATTTTTGTAGCAACATCTTCTGTTGGCCCTGGGGCAACAAATATGGTTACCGCTGCCGCAGTTGCTATGAGTAACAGATTACCAATTTTATTTTTACCTGGAGACACTTATGCAAATAGAATGCCAGATCCAGTATTGCAACAAGTTGAGCATTTTAACAACCCTGGTATTACGGCTAATGATGCATTTAAACCAGTTACAAGATATTTTGATCGAATAACCAGACCAGAGCAGATTATTCAATCATTCCCGGCAGCAGTTCAAACAATGTTAGATCCTGCAGATTGTGGTCCCGCATGTATCGCTTTAAGTCAAGATATACAAGGTCAAACTTTTGATTACCCCGAAGAATTTTTTAAAGAAAGAGTTCACGCGATTAGAAGACCAAGACCGGATGAATTTCAAATTAAAGAGGCAGCAGAAAAAATTAAGTCATCTAAAAATCCAATTATAATTTCAGGTGGTGGGGTTTTTTACTCAGATGCAATGGATGAGTTAAGTCAATTTGCAATTAAACACAACATACCAGTCACTCAAACTGTAATGGGATATTCTACCATGAAAAGGGACCATTCTCATTTTGCAGGTCAGATTGGGGGATTAGGTGGAAAAAATACAAATACATTAGCAAAAGAAACAGATTTAGCAATTGCAGTTGGAACCAAACTTGCAGATTTTACAACTGGTTCATGGGCAAATTTTGAAAACGAAAATTTTAAACTAGTTTCAATAAATGTATCAAGATTTGATGCTAACAAACATTTAGCGCAAGCGGTCATTGGAGATGCTAAAGTTTCATTAACTGAACTTTCACAAGCGTTAGGTAGTTGGAAAGCTGGAGAAGAATGGAATAAAAAATCTCAAACTGAACTCAAATCTTGGAATGAACATATAGATAAAGAGAGTGCGCCAACAAATCAAGAAGTTCCAAGTTATGTTCAGGTAATTGGTGCAATTTACAGAAACTCTGACCCATCAGATATTGCTGTTACTGCAGCAGGAGGTTTAGTTGGTGAAGTTGTTCAAGTTTGGAGACCCAGAGAACTAAATACTCATGAAACAGAGTGGGGCTTTAGTTGTATGAGTTATGAAATTTCTGGAGCGCTTGGAATTAAAATGGCTAATCCAGATAAAGAAGTAATTTCTTTTGTCGGAGATGGTTCTTATCTTTTAAACAACACAGATATATACTCATCAGTTATTACAAAAAATAAATTAATAATTATAGTTTGTGATAATGGTGGGTTTGCAGTTATCAATCGACTTCAATTATTTAAAGGTGGTAAAGAATATAATAACTTATTAAAGAGTTCTAATACTCCTGGATTAGTTGATGTTGATTTTGCAAAACATGCAGAAAGTATGGGAGCTAAATCTGAGCATGTTAATTCAATTTCAGATCTTGAAGCTGCATTCAAAAGAGCTAAAGCATCTGATGTAACATACGTTATTTCAATTAAAACCCATGCTTATAAATGGGTTGAGGGATCAGCTTTTTGGGATAGCCCTACACTAGAAATTCCGACAACTAAAGAGAATGAAGAAGCTTTAAAACTTTATAAAGAAGGAAAAAGCAAACAAAGACAAGGTGTATAAAC
This sequence comes from Candidatus Pelagibacter sp. HIMB123, assembly GCF_052048195.1. Classification (NCBI taxonomy): domain Bacteria; kingdom Pseudomonadati; phylum Pseudomonadota; class Alphaproteobacteria; order Candidatus Pelagibacterales; family Candidatus Pelagibacteraceae; genus Candidatus Pelagibacter; species Candidatus Pelagibacter sp. HIMB123. The sequence continues at coordinate 40,828 of NZ_JBNAIL010000004.1, forward strand.
CTTTATGAACAAAATTTTCAAAGTCGGTCTTATTGGCTGTGGTCATATTTCAGAAACTTATTTTAGAGCTCAAGAATATTTTAATAATATTAGAATAGTTAAGTGTGCAGACATAAATATGGAAGCAGCTAAAAAGTGCGCAATTCATTATAACATTGAAGCTTTAACAGTAGAAGAACTTTTAAAAGATAAAGAAATTGAAATAATTCTTAATCTGACGATCCCAGGAGCACATTACGAAGTTTCTAAAATGGCTCTAGAAAATGGAAAACATTCATATGCTGAAAAACCAATGGCAGTAAATTTTGAGGATGGAAAAAAATTACTTGAACTAGCTAAAGAAAAAAATCTTTATATAGGAAATGCTCCAGATACATTTTTAGGTGGAGGAATTCAAAAAACTAGAGAGTTAATTGATAATGGTGTAATTGGTGATATTAAATTAGGAAATGCTATATTTGCATTTCCAGGAGTTCAATCCTACCACCCAAATCCAGAAAGTTGGTTTGCAGAAAATGAAGGAGGACCTGTTATTGATATGGGTCCATACTATTTAACTGCATTAGTAAATCTAATTGGACCAGCAAAACAAGTGCAAGGAAGATGTACAAAAGTTTTTGAAGAAAGAGAAATCGGAATTGGTCCGAAAAAAGGTCAAAAATTTAAAGTTGAAACACCTACAACTTACTTGGCAACAATACAATTTGAAAATGATTGTATAATTCAAATAACTTTATCATTTGATGTTGTTGCTCATCAAAGAAATCATATTGAGCTTTATGGAAACAAAGGATCAATAATTGTTCCTGATCCAAACATGTTTGGTGGATCTGCTTTTGTCTCAGTCACAGCCGGAGGTAATTGGGGAGAGCACAAAACAGACATGATGCCTTTAGGTAAGATTAACATCAAGAGTCAAAGTTCTAGAGCAAATGAGTCACCTACTAACGCAAATTATAGAGGTGCTGGTTTATCAGAAATGGCTTATGCAATTGAAAATAATTTAGAGCATAGATGTAATGGAGAGTTATCTCTTCATGTTTTAGATATAATAGATTCTACCATGAGAGCATCACAAACAGGTATTCCTCAGGAAATAAAAACAACTTGTAAAAAACCCAAACCTTTTACGTTGGAAGAAATTAAAAATATAATGAATTAATTTAAAAAAATATGAAAAAATTAACTGTAATTTCTGATCCTTTTCCAAGAACATTAGATTTAATTTTCACAAAAAAAAAACTTAGAGAATTAAAAAACAAATACACACTTCTTGTAGCTCCTAATAAAAACAAAAGAAAGTTTTTAGAAAAAAATATTCATAAAGCATCATTTATTATGGGACAGCCGGATTTAGATGAAAAACTTTTGTCAAAAGCTGTAAAATTAAAAGCAATTGTAAATGTAGAAAGTAATTTTATGAATAATGTTGATTATAAGTATTGCTTTAAAAAAGGAATTCATGTTATTGCAACTTCTCCTGTTTTTTCTAAACCAGTAGCTGAAATAGCGCTTGGAATGACATTGTCTTTGTTACGAAATATTCACGAAGCGCATTTAGATTTTTTGAAAGCAAAAGAGAAGTATGGACTTGAAAGCAATCTTAAAGCTTCAATGTTATCAGGAAAGAAAATTGGTCTTTTAGGATTTGGTGATTTAGCAAAATCTCTTTATCCAATGTTATTACCATTTACAAAAGATATCTCGGTTTATGATCCATGGCTCCCAAGAAATATCATAAAAAAACATGGATTTAAGCCAGTTAATTTGAAAGATATGTTTTCAAAATGTGAAATAATTTATGTTCTGGCAGCGGTTACAACTGAAAATAAGAATTTAATTGATAAAAAATTATTAAATAAAATGAAACCAAACAGTTTATTTATTCTAATGAGCAGAGCTGCAGTTGTTAATTTTAAAGATTTGATTAATAGAGTAAAAAAAGGAGATATTTATGTTGCCACTGATGTATTTCCTGAAGAGCCTGTAAGAAAAAATGATCCAATAAGAAAAGTAAAAAATATTTTATTTTCAGCTCATCGAGCAGGCGCTCTTACCGATGCGTTTTATAACATGGGCGAAATAGTTTTAAAGGATATGGATCTAATTTCAAAAAATTTGAAACCAAAATATTGCAAGAGAGCTGAGTTAAAAACTGTTAGCTTGTTAGCATCAAAACCTGTTGCAATTAATTGAAATTTTATTAGGTTTATGATTTATGTCTACAACTAACAATTTACTTCTTGAGGCCAAAGGAATCACAAAATATTTTGGAACAATTACTGCATTAGAAAATGTAAATTTAAAAGTTCATGCAGGAGAATGCCTGGGTGTTGTTGGTGATAATGGTGCTGGAAAATCAACACTTATGAAAGTTTTGTCTGGTCTATACAAACCTAGTGCAGGATCATTACATTTTGAAGGAAAAGAAAAAGTTTTAGAAAGTCCAAGAGATTCTCAAAACTTAGGTTTAGAGATGGTTTATCAAGATCTTGCTCTCGCTGGAAACTTACCTATTGGAGAAAATATTTTTTTAGGTAGAGAACCAACTAAGAATGTTGGTTTGATGAAATTATTAGATTTTAATAAAATAAAAGAACTTACAAATGCCCATTTAGAAAAATTAAAGATTAATGTTAAAAGTGCTGATCAGAAAGTTGAAGAATTATCTGGAGGTCAAAGACAAGCAGTTGCTATTGCAAGATCAACCGCATTTAATGCTAAAGTAGTAATTATGGATGAGCCAACAGCAGCTCTTGCAATAAAAGAAGTTGGCAAAGTTTTAGATTTAATAAATAGTTTAAAAAAAACTGGTGTAGGAGTAATTGTTATAAGTCACAGGATGGACGATATCTTTACAGTTTGTGATCGTGTGATGGCTTTATTTCAAGGAACTAATTTTGCGGAAGCTAATCTTTCAAATACTTCAAGAGATGAAGTTATTGGTTGGATAATGGGTAAAAAATAATTATGGAAGAAAAAGATAATAATTTAAAAAGTTTGCATTTAAAACTAATTCCATATTTTGAAAAATATGGAATATTACTTTTATTAGTGATCATGATTTTGGTAATGCATATTTTGCAACCAGATGTTTTCTTGTCTTGGAGAAATGTAACCAATGTATTTAAACAAATTTCTTGGCAATCTATGTTAGCACTTGGTGTATTTATGGTTATTGTAACAGCTGGTATTGATCTTTCTGTTGGATCAATAATGATGCTCTCATTAATGATTTTAGCTGTTGTTGCAAAAGCAGGGGCCCCCTGGTTTATTGTAATTCTTACTCCTCTTATTACAGGCTTTTTATGTGGCTTATTTAATGGTTATGGAATCACCTTATTGAGGATGCCGCATCCATTTATCATGACTTTAGGGACACTCTATATATTTAGAGGTACTGGAAATTTGATTTCAGGAGGAACACCAATCAGTGGATTTCCTGATGAAGTTCGTTACCTAGGACATGGGAGAATTGATTTACAATGGTTGGGTCTAGAAAAATCTCAGTATCTTCCAGTAAGTTTAGTTTTGATTGTTGTAGTGTTTGCAATCTTTTGGGTTTTTCTTAACCATAGTAAAACTGGAAAGTGGATATATGCGATAGGAGGAAATCCTAATGCTGCTAGAGCAGCAGGTATAAACGTTAACAAAATTTTAGTTATTGTATATTCATTATGTGGTTTTTTAGCAGGTATTGGTGCTTTGATTTTAGCTGGAAGAACTGACTCTGGATATCCAAATGCTGGGCTTCAGTCTGAACTAGATGCGATAGCTGCTTGTATTATTGGTGGAGCAAGTTTTTTTGGGGGGAGAGGAACTGTTCTAGGAGTTTTTGCTGGCGTTATGATCATGGGTATTCTTCGAAATGGTTTAAACTTAATGGATGTTAGTTCTTTTTGGCAACAAGTATTAATTGGTTCAATAATAGTTTTAGCAGTTTACATTGATGTTTTAAGAAGAGACTTAGGCACAAGAAAATAGTTTTCACGCAAAAGTTGTTTTTCTTATTTTAGAGGAGTACTTATTAACAGTTGAATTCCAATAGTTTTTTATATTAAATTTCAATTTTAAAAATAAATAATAGGAAATAAAATGAGAAACTTAACAAAAATAATAAGTATTATTATTACTTCTGTTTTTCTTTTAGCAAGTTTTTCAACAGGAGCATTTGCTGGAAAGAAAATATTATTCAGCATTAAAGGACCTGGATCAGGTAATCCTTTTTGGGCATCTGTAGAAAAAGGAGCTAAGGAAGAAGCAGCAAAACTAGGTGTTGATCTTGTTTTGGTTGCACCACCACAAGAAGGTGATGTTCAAGCTCAGATTAACCAAGTAGAGGATCAACTTGCAAAAGGTGTTGATGCTATTGCATTAGCTCCAGGAGATCCAAATGCTTTTGCACCAATCGTTGATGAGGCAATCAAAAGTGGAGTGCCTGTAGTATTTGTTGATACTAATGGAATTAACGAGGGTGTTACTTTTATCGGAACAAATAATATGAATGGTGCTGAATTAGCAGCTAATTTTATTTGTGATAAAACACCAAAAGGTTCAGATGTTGCAATTTTAACTGGTATTGAGTCTCAATCTACAGCCTTACTTAGAAGAGACGGTGCAATTAAAGGTTTTAAAAATTGTGGTCTTAATATTGTTGCTACTCAAACTGCTGAGTGGGATACTGCAAAAGGAAGATCTGTAACAGAGTCAATCATCTTAAAAAATCCAAACATCAAAGCAATATTTGCGTCAAACGATAATATGGGCTTAGGCGCTATGCAAGCACTTAAAGATGCTGATATGAACGACGTTATCGTTGTAGGATTTGATGCTACTCCAGACGCAGCTACGAGTATCTTAAAAGGAGAAATGACAGCTACTATTGCTCAGTTCTCTTATAATATGGGTGCTTATGGAGTTAAATATGCTCTAGAGCTAGCTAATGGTGGAAGTATTGATCCAAACATTGATACAGGAACGCAATTAGTAACAAAAGAAAACGCTAACGATTTTAAATAATCGATAGACATATAATTTAAAAAAAAGGGTGGAATTTAATTCCACCCTTTTTTTTTATGTAATATAATAATTTATGCTTATTAAAATTGATCCAGTTTTAAGCCCTGATTTGCTTTTTCATTTAAGATCTATGGGTCATGGAGAAAAATTAATATTGGCTGATGCTAATTTTCCTGCAAATACAACAAATGAAAATGTAATTAGATTAGATGGAGTGGGGATTAAAGAAGCAGCCTCTGCTATACTTTCAGTTTTTCCACTTGATTGTTTTATTAATTCAAAAGGAGGGTCTCCAGCTTTAAGGATGGAAGTAGATGACAAACCTGAGGAGTTAACTGAAACTCATAAAGAATTTATTGATATTGTAAAAAAAGTCTCTGGTGAAAATTGGAATGTAGGATCTATTTCAAGACAAGAATTTTATGAAGAGGCCAAGAAGGCTTATTGTATTGTTACCACAACAGATGCAAGACCATTTGGTTGTTTTATACTTACCAAAGGAGTCATTTTACCTGACGGAAACGTTTGGACTTAAAAAATGAAAACCATATCAGTATTTGGTGTATTTGTAGCAGACCTTTGTTTTATTGCTAATGCGATCCCTGAAAAAGGTCAAACAATTCTAGGTTCACAGCACATTGTTGGACCAGGGGGAAAAGGATCAAATCAAGCAATAGCTGCCGCTAAATTAAACGGGAAAGTAAATTTTATAACCAAAATAGGTAATGACAAAAATGGTGAGATGGCTTTAAATTTATATAAATCATTGGGCATGGATGTTGCATCCATCATTCAAGATAAAAATCACTCAACTGGAGTTGCAGGAATAATGGTCAATGAAAAAACAGGAGATAACGCAATAAATATTATACCAGGTGCTGCTGGAACACTAACCAATGATGATATCGAAAAAAATTTAAATTTTATTGCAAATACAGATATATTTTTAACACAACTGGAAACACCATATGATGTTACGAAATATGCGTTAACTAAAGCTAAAGAAAATAAATTGACCACAATATTAAATCCAGCACCTGCATGCCAAATTAATGATGATGATTTTAAATTAATTGATTTTTTTACACCTAATGAAACTGAGGCTGAATTTTATTTAAATAAAAAAATTGAAACTGAAAAAGATATAAAAATTGCCTCAGAAGAATTTTTAAAAAAAGGTATTAAAAACGTAGTTATAACTTTAGGTGAAAAGGGATGTTATTTTGCAAATAATAAAGAAAACTTTTTCATGAATGCATTTAAGTTTAAAGAACCAGTACTAGATACTACTGGTGCAGGAGATGCTTTCAACGGTGCTTTAGCCGTTGGTTTATCAAAAGATTTAGATATTAAAGAAGTGCTAACTTTTGCGAATAAGGTTGCAGCAATTTCAACTACAAAACAAGGTGCAGCAGCCTCAATGCCATCAATGGAAGATTTAAAGAATTATTAATATAATTTCTAAAATGAAAACCGAATATTTTGATCTTAAAAATAAACGAGCTTTAGTTTCAGGTGGAGCTTCAGGAATAGGTTCATCAATTGTAGAGCATCTTTGTGAGCAAGGAGTTGAAGTTTATTTTTTTGATATAAACAAAAATGAAGCAAAAAAAACTATAAACAAAATTAAGAAGAAAAAATTTAAAACCCCTCTATTTGTAGAATGTAACATTAAAAATATTAAAAAATATAAATCATCAATTTTAAATATTATAAAAAAACAGGGTCCTATTGATATTTTAGTTAATAACGCTTCTAACGACCAAAGACATAGCTTAGAGAAAATTACAGAAAAATATTGGGATGATAGAATGGCAATTAATTTAAAGCATTATTTGTTTGCAATTCAGGCAGTTAAAAAAAGTATGATAAAAAACAAGGGAGGATCAATAATTAATTTAGGTTCAGTTAGTTGGGTTAGAGGTGCAGTGATGTTTCCAGCTTATAGTACTGCAAAGGCTGGTATTCACGGTTTAACAAGATCTTTGGCAGGGGATTTAGGGAAATATAATATAAGAATCAATTCAATTGCTCCTGGTTCTATTGCTACTGCAAGACAATCAAAGTTATGGCTTAATCCAAAATTTAAAAAAGAAATATTAAAAAACCAGGCTTTAAAAAAACAACTCTTGCCTGAAGATGTTTCAAAAATGGTTCTTTACTTAGCATCAGATGTTTCATCTGGATGTACTAAACAAAATTTTACAGTAGATGCTGGTCTAATTTAAAACTTAGCTTAACTTCTTTTTATTTTCAGCCATTGATAATGCAATTTTAAATGAGTTTAAAATTGGAGCTAAGTTAGCTTCATTCTTACCAGCAATTGCAAACGCAGATCCATGTGCAGTTGTTGTTACAGGAACTGTTAACCCGCCTTGAACTGTAACTCCTCTATCAAAACCAAATGCTTTAAGTCCAGACTGAAGTGCATCATGATACATTCCAACCATACAATCATGATTTTTATTTTTATATGCAACTACAAAAGAAGTATCACATGGCAGAGGACCATCCGTATTAAATCCAAGTTTTTTTGCTTCTTCTATTGCTGGAATAATTTCATCTTTTTCTTCAGTGCCGAATTCTGCATGCGGGTTAAGTGCTTGAACTGCTATTCTTGGATTTTTTACACCGTTCAATTCCATAACTTCATTTATTAATTTTATTGGTTTTAAGATATTTTCTTTTGTGATGTGTTGTGCAACTTCTTTAATTGGAATGTGAGAGGTTACTCTTGCAGTCCAAAAATTATCTATAACATTAAACTCACAACAAAAACTTTTTACATCTAATTTTTCTGCCATTAATTGCAATTCATCTGAATGAGTGTTTCCTCCAAGTTTTAAACTTGTTTTATTCATTGGAGCAAAATTAATTGCATCAATTTTTTTTTCTTTAGCAAGAGTTAATGCTAAATCTAAAGCTTCCAAAACACTTTCACCTGATTCTTTTGAAGGTTCAGCTATTTTATATTTATGGTTTTTTCCTTTAGAAATATCTAATAGAAATCTATTCGATTTATTAAAATCAATATGATCAAAACTTTCTACGACTTCAAGTTGGTGAGAGTTGCCAGTTACATTATTTCCACTCTCAAGTATTTGCTTTTCACCAATAACAACTATATTTGCTTCATTAGTTATCTTTTCACTTAATAATTTTGAAATGAGCTCAGGTCCTATTCCTGCTGGATCACCAAGTAGAAGAGCGATGTTAGCTTTTATTTGAGTCATTTTTTTCTTTACGTATTGTATCAGAGTATGATTATATATTTATATATAACTTATATATATAAAAACTAAATAAACTAAAGAGGGAAATAATGAAAAAAAGCTTTAAACTATTTTTAGCAGCTGCTTTTTTAGTAACGGAATTTTTTGTTGTAGCTCTTCCATTAATGATCACTTCAGCAAAAGCTGATGGACACCCAATACAAGCAATTACACACGCTGGTTTTGGTGGTGGAACTGACGTTACTACTAGAATGATGTTATTAAGAGCAAGAAGAGTTCTTAAACAAGATATGCAGTTAGTAAACAAAAAAGGTGGTGGTGGAGCAGCATCTATGGACTACATGATGTCTTTACCTGCAGATGGTAACCACACTTTAACTTGGACAACAGGTCATGCTGTATCTATGGCTTTAGGTAAAACTAAAGTTAAGTTAAGTGATATGCAACCACTTGCTAGAGGAACTGATGATCCTCAATTATTTGTTGTAAATTGCAAAAACGATATCAAAGATGCTAAAAAATTTATTAGCACACAAAAATCAAAATCACTAAAATATGGAACTACTCACACTGGTGGTATTGATGATGTTAGTGCAATTGCATTTACAAAAAAAGGTGGATTAAAAGACCCAACTATCGTTGCTTATAAAGGTGTTGCGCCAATTAAAACTAACCTTATCAAAGGAGATATTGATGTGGGTGTTTTAAACTTAGGTGAAGCATTAACTGAAATTAATGAAGGTAAACTTTGTGTATCAGTTGTACTAGCAAACGAAAGAATGGCTAAAATTGGAGATTCTCCAACAGCTAAAGAATTAGGAATACCTGTTTCTTTATCTACTGTTAGAGGATTTGTAACTAAAAAAGGTGCTCCAGCAGACAGAGTAAAACAATTAGAAGCTGGAATGCTTAAAGCAATGAGTCACAACTATTACAAAAATTTCTTAACAGAAATTGGTCTTGATGACACTAGTGTAGTTGGTGCTGACGAGTGGGGTAAGCAAATGGAAGAAATGCTTGCTGAAATGACTGCTCAGCTTAAAGCTTTAGGTTACATTAACTAATCTAATTAAAAGTACATTTGCATATGAGTAATGTACGAAAACAAAAAAGGGCAAACAAAAGTTTGCCCTTTTTTTTTAAAGATGAATTTAAAGTTTCATTTGTAATTATTTTTGTATCAGCGATTTTACTTATAACTACTTTTACATTCGACATAGTACCTCCAATTTTAAATAGAGGAATTCAGCCAGCAACATTTCCTAAAGCATTGCTAATTTTAATAATAACAATGACATTAATTATTTATTACTTAGCAACTAAAAATCCTTGGAAAGTTGAGAAAAAATTACCAAAATCATTCTTTCTAACTTTATTAAGTTTTGTAATTTTTATTGTAGTTTCCAAAACACTTGATTTCTTTTTAGCAATCTCAGCTTTATCTATATTTGTTTCTTATTGTTGGGGAGAAAAAAGATTATTTTATTTATTATTAGTTGGGATTATTTTTCCAATTATTGTTTTTATATTTTTTGAAACGATTTTGGGTTTAAGATTTCCTCCAGGAATAATTACCAACATTTACTATAGCTAAATGGATAATTTATTATTAATGCTGGCACCACTTTTCAGTTCTAAACTGTTATTAGTTTTATTTTTTGGAACATTATTTGGTTTGATATTAGGTGTGTTGCCTGGGTTAGGACCAACAACAGGTGGAGCATTGATCTTACCTTTTACAATGACACTAGATCCATTATCTGCAATTGTTTTATTAACATCTATTTATTGTGCTGGAACATATGGTGGCGCAATAACAGCTGTACTTATAAATACTCCTGGAACCCCAGCAGCTGCAGCAACTTGTTTAGATGGCTATCCATTAGCACAAAAAGGTGAAGCTGGGAGAGCTTTGGGTATGGCAACAGTATCAAGTACTGTGGGAGGTATTTTCAGTGTTATTATATTAGTTTTCTTTGCACCTATATTAGCACAACTCGCTTATGAGTTTGGTCAGCCAGAATATTTTGCATTAGCAATATTTGGTTTAACAATGCTTGCATCAATTGGTGAAGGTAGTCCAATTAAAAATTTAATTGCAGGTGCATTTGGAATATTGATTTCTACAGTTGGTAAAGATTTTATGACTTCAATTGATCGTTTTACTTTTGGGATCAATGAATTAACTGAGGGAATAGGGTTTATACCAGTAGTAGTTGGACTTTTTGCAATGAGTGAAATGTTAACTCAATCAACTTTAATCAATCAAGTATTTAACAGAATAGCTTTAAAAGCAATTAAGCTTCCAAGCAAAGATGATTACAAGAAAACTTGGAAAACAATATTACGATCAAGTGGAATTGGTTCTTTTATAGGAGTATTGCCAGCTGAAGGAGGAACAGTTGCCTCTTTGATTGGATATTCTGAGGCTAAAAGATTTTCAAAAAAACCAGAAGAATTTGGGAAAGGTTCAATTGAGGGGATTGCTGGAGCAGAAGCGGCAAATAATGCAGCAACAGGAGGTGCGATGGTTCCAACCTTAGCTCTTGGTATTCCTGGTAGTGCAACAACAGCAGTTATTCTAACTGGATTAATTATCCATGGTGTTAGACCTGGACCAGATTTATTTAGAGAGCAACCAGATTTCTTATATGGAATTTTTGGCTCTATGTTGATCGCGAATATTCTTTTCTTCATATTTGGTTTTTTTGGTGCAAAAATTTTTGCAAGAATAACTTTGGTTCCTAATAAAATTTTGTGGCCAATGATTTTTGCAGTTTCAGTTTGTGGAACATATTCACTTAATCAATCAATAATTGATGTTTGGATAATGTTATTTTTTGGTGTGCTTGGTTTTTTTATGAGAAGATATGGTTTTTCAGTTGTACCAGTTATTATTGGATTAATTTTAGGGGAATTAGTTGAGGGAACGTTAAGACAATCCTTGGTTATTTTTGAGGGTAATTGGTTGATGTTTTTTACAAGACCAATTGCTTTAACATTCTTTATTTTGTCTTTAATTGCTTTGGCTTTTCCTTTAATAAGATCAAGAAAAATTAAAAAGAAAAAATGATTAAGTTTGACTTAAATAATAGAGTGGCAGTTGTTACTGGCGGAGCTCAAGGATTTGGTTTAGCAATAACCGAAAGATTTATCGAAGCAGGTGCAAAAGTTGTAATTTGGGATATTGACGAAAGTGCAGCTAAAGAGGCTATAGATAAAGTGAAATCAGAAAATCTAAGTCATCAAATAGTAGACGTAACAAATTTTGAAATAGTAAATAAAAATCTAGAAGAAATAGAGAAAAAACACGGAAAAATAGATATTTTTGTTAATAACGCAGGTATTGCAGGGATGAATAATACTGTAGCTGAATATCCTCTAGATGAATGGAAAAAAGTAATGAACTTAAATTTAAATTCTGTTTTCTATTGTTGTAAAGCAGTTGTTCCATTTATGCTAAAAAATGACTATGGAAGAATAGTTAATATTGCATCAATTGCTGGAAAAGAAGGTAATCCAAATGCAAGTGCATACAGTACATCTAAAGCAGGAGTTATTGGTTTAACCAAATCTTTAGGTAAAGAGCTTGCGCAAAAAAATATAGCTGTAAATTGTGTAACACCAGCAGCAGCTAAAACAAGAATTTTTGATCAAATGACAGAGGAACATATTAATTACATGTTATCAAAAATTCCTAGAAACAAATTTGCAAAGGTTGAAGAATTAGCATCATTAGTAACTTGGTTAGCTAGTGAAGAAAATTCTTTTTCAACTGCAGCAGTTTTTGATTTAAGTGGTGGAAGAGCTACATATTAGTTATGCAAGTAGGTATTGATGTAGGAGCGACTAAAATTGAGAGTGTTGTACTTGAAGATAATGGAAATGAAAAACATAGATCAAGAATATCTTGTCCAAAAGAGTATACTCAAATTATAACTGCGATAAGAGATATTCATAGACAATTAGAACAGGAATTTAAAAGAGAACTTCCAATTGGAGTTTGTCATCCGGGAGTTCATTCACCTCAAACAGGATTAGTAAAAAATGCCCCAAATATTACTTGGTTAGAAAAAAAACCTTTTCAAAATGATTTACGTAAAGCACTTGGTAAAGAAGTGTTCTGTGAAAATGATGCTAATTGTTTTGCTTTATCAGAAGCTATAGATGGATCAGGCAAACACTACAAAATTGTTTATGGTATTATCTTAGGATCTGGAGTTGGTGGTGGTTTAGTTATTGATAAAAAAATAGTAAGTGGACCAAATGGAGTTGCTGGGGAATGGGGTCACAATCAAATTCCTTACTTTGCGGCAAAAAAAGAAAATTTTGACTCGAGCAATGTCAGAGAAGCAGAGATTGAGAGTTTTTTATCTGGCTTAGGATTAGCTAAAAGATTTAATAAACTTTACGGAAAAAGCTTAAAAACAAACGAAATTTTCGAATTAAATAGAAAACATGATTTAGATGCTGAAAGATTTATAGATGACTTCAAGGTAAATCTAGCAATGTCTCTTTCAAGTATAATTAATATTTTGGATCCTGATGCTTTTGTTTTTGGAGGAGGAGTTTCAAACGAAATAGATTTTTTACATGAAATAGACTCACTAGTTAGAAAATTTGTTGTCGGTAGAGAATACGAAGGTGTTTTTTTAAAACCTAGGTACGGTGATGCTAGTGGCGTTAGAGGTGCAGCAAGATTAGGAAGAAGCGCGACATATTAATGTTTCAACTTTGAGTTGAAATTTAAATATCCAAAATATTTCGAAGTTGAGAAAAAATTAATAAAATTTTTAAAAAAACAATTACAATTAAAAGTTGTAATATTTTTTTTAGTTATCAATTATCCCTTAATCTACTTATAGTTTCGTTTATAAAAATCGTTAATTAACAGATAGGAAGATAAGATGAAAAAAATAATAATCGCTTTAATTACATTAGCGTTCACATCTACTTCATCAATTGCAGGACCTAAGATTGAGGTATTGCACTGGTGGACGTCTGGTGGTGAAGCTGCTGCACTTAAAGTTTTAAAAGATGATTTCGCTGCAAACGGCGGTGAATGGATGGACATGCCTGTAACAGGTGGTGGTGGAGACGCTGCTAACGTTGCACTTAAAGCAAGAATTGTTGCTGGAGATCCTCCATCAGCATCACAAATTAAAGGACCTACAATTCAAGAGTATGACCAAGAAGGTGTTGTAGCTCCATATAATATAGATGAAGTTGCTAAATCAGAAGGTTGGGACAATTTATTAGATCCAATGATTGCCGCTATTCACAAGTGTGAAAATAACAGCGGACCTTATTGTGCTGCTCCAGTAAACATTCACAGAATTGACTGGATGTGGGCAAACAAAGCTGTATTTGATGCAAACGGTATTTCAGTTCCAACTACTTGGGATGAGTTAAATGCTGCTGCAGAAAAATTACAAGCTGCTGGTATCATTCCATTTGCGCATGGTGGACAAGCTTGGCAAGATGCTACAGTATTTGAAGCAGTTGCTATGGGTCTTGGTGGAAATAACTATTACAAAAACTGTTACGTAGATCTTAAAGAAAGTTGTCTAAGAAGCGAAACAACAGTTAAAGTATTTGACCAAATGAGAAAGCTTAAAGGCTTTACTGACGAAGGTAGCCCAGGAAGAGACTGGAACGTTGCTACTGGTATGGTTATTGAAGGAAAAGCTGGTTTCCAAATTATGGGTGACTGGGCAAAAGGTGAATTTACAGCTGCTGGAAAAGTTCCAGGTGTAGATTACTACTGTGCTGCTACTCCTTCAAACAATGGATACTTATATAACGTTGATAGTTTTATCTTTTACAAATCTAGCGATCCAGATAAACAAGCTGGTCAAAAGTTACTAGCTAAGCTTATGATGGGTAAAAACTTCCAAAAAGTTTTCAACCTATACAAAGGTTCTATTCCAGCTCGTTTAGATGTACCAATGGATGAATTTGACAAATGTGCAAAAACATCTAATGCAGATATCAAAACTGCTGGTGCAAGCGGTGGATTAGTCCCAAGCTTTGCTCACGGTATGGCTCAAGGTAATACTATGAAAGCTGCCCTACAAGATATCATCACAGAGCACTTCAACTCTGATATGTCATCTGTAGATGCTGCTAACGCTTTAGCTGACTCAGTTTTAGCTAATATGTAGTACATAAAAATTAAAAGGCCACTTTTGATTAAGTGGCCTTTTTTTTAAATCTAAAAATAAAAAATATTTATAATGTTCAAGTGGTTAGAAAAAAATTTACCTAAAATTGTAATGGCTCCTGCTGTTGGGTTAATAGGTTGGTTTGTATATGGTTTTGTACTTTGGACTTTATATATATCTTTTACTAATTCTAAAATCTTACCTAAATATGAATTGTGGGGATTTGGTCAATATGAAAAGTTATGGGCATCTCGAAAATGGCTTATATCAGTAGATAATTTGCTTGTTTTCACGGCTTTATTTTTAATTTTTTGTATTGTGATTGGTATAATTCTAGCAATCTTTCTAGATCAAAAAATAAGAGCAGAAGGGGTTTTAAGAACAATCTATTTATACCCAATGGCTTTATCATTTATCGTAACAGGTACTGCCTGGAAATGGATTTTAAACCCAACTCTTGGTATTCAAAAAATGTTTGTAGATTGGGGTTTTGAGAACTTTACATTTGATTGGCTGGTTAACAGGGAAATGGCAATTTACACTATAGTCATTGCGGGTGTTTGGCAATCGGCAGGATTTGTCATGGCTTTATTTTTAGCAGGATTAAGATCCGTTGAGGATGAAATCGTTAAAGCAGCAAAAATTGATGGTGCTGGTTTGTTTACAGTTTATTGGAGAATATTACTGCCAATGATGAGACCAGTATTTTTTACAAGCTTTGTAATTTTAGTTCATATCTCAATTAAAAGTTATGATTTGATTGTTGCCTTGACTCAAGGTGGTCCAGGTATCTCTACTACGATGCCAGCTTTATTTATGACACAAACCGCATTTCACAAAAGTCAAGTTGGGTTATCTGCAGCAAGTGCGATGATGATGTTTATGGCAGTAGCTGCAGTCATTATTCCATATCTATATTCAGAATTAAGGAGAGAAAATGCAAGATAATACACAATCATCTTCTTACCAGCAGCTTGAACAAAAATCAAAATACACAAATATGTTTTTAAGATGGTTTTTGTATTTTGTATTAATTCTGTTTGCTTCTTATTTTATTTTTCCTTTATATGTAATGATTGTTACCTCATTAAAAACTATGGAAGAAATACGTCAAGGAACACTTTTATCTTGGCCGAGTGGATTAAATTTTGAATCTTGGGCAGTTGCTTGGGGAGGAAGAGGATACGGAGCAGGAGATACTTTTTTAAGACCTTATTTTTGGAATTCCATTAAGATGGTTGTACCTGCTGTATTTTTTTCTACCTTTATCGGAGCAATGACTGGATATGTTTTAACTAAATGGAGATTTAAAGGTGATAGTTGGGTTTTCTTATTTTTATTATTTGGATGTTTTATACCTTTTCAAGCAATATTACTTCCAATGGCAAGAACTTTGGGTGTATTAGGTATTTCAAATTCAATAATTGGATTAGTTTTAGTTCATACCGTTTACGGTATTCCATTTACCACTTTATTTTTTAGAAATTACTATGTGTCAGTTCCAACAGAATTAGTAAAAGCTGCAAGAATTGACGGAGCAGGTTTCTTTAAAATATTTTTCAAAATTTTACTTCCAATATCAGCGCCAATAATTGTGGTAACAGTTATTTGGCAGTTTACTCAAATTTGGAATGACTTTTTATTTGGATCAACTTTTTCATTTGGTGAAGCAGCACCAATTCAAGTTGCTTTAAATAACATGGTTTTATCTAGTACAAGTGTTAAAGAATACAATGTTGATATGGCGTCAGCAATCATAGCAGGAGTGCCAACACTAATTGTGTATGTTTTAGCAGGTAAATATTTTATTAGAGGATTAACTTCAGGAGCAGTGAAAGGATAACAATGAAAACATTAAAAATTGAAGATCTATCAAAAAATTTTGGGTCTACAGAAGTATTAAGAAAAATTAATTTAGAGATAGATGAGGGAAATTTTTTAGTTTTATTAGGTCCTTCAGGATGTGGAAAATCTACATTATTAAACATTATTGCAGGTTTAGAGACAATCAACGAAGGTAACGTTTTTATTGATGATTATAATGTCAGTAAAGTAGAGCCAAAAGACAGAAATATTGCGATGGTTTTCCAATCATACGCTTTATACCCTTCGATGAATGTAAGAGAGAATATGATTTTTGGTCTGAAACAAGCAAAGACTTCAAAAGAAAAAATTGAACAACAGTTAGAGAAGGTATCTAAATTTTTACAAGTTGATCAATTGTTAGAAAGAAAACCATCTCAATTGTCTGGAGGACAAAGACAAAGAGTTGCTATTGGAAGAGCATTAGTAAGAGAACCTAGAATATTCTTATTTGATGAACCTCTGTCTAACTTAGATGCAAAATTAAGAGTTGAGATGAGAAGAGAAATTAAAAAACTTCATCAACAATTAAAAACAACAGTTGTATACGTAACTCATGATCAAACTGAAGCGATGAGTTTAGGCACAAGAATTGCAATTATGAATCATGGCGTTATTCAACAAAATGATACACCTGAAAATATTTACAACAAACCAAGCAACACATTTGTAGCTGACTTTATTGGATCACCATCTATGAATTTAATTAAAGGAATTTTAAAAGAAAGCTCGGGTGAAATATCTTTTTCAGTAAGTGGTTCTAACGTTGAAATTCCAATTAAAGATTATGAATTTATAGATAAATCTAATTTAAATAATAAAGAAGTTTTCTTTGGTATAAGACCAGAACATATTTACTTTAAAAAATCTAATGAAAGTGATTTTGAAATTAATTTAAGAGCGGATTTAAGTGAGTATATCGGCCACGAACAGATAATGACTTTTGATTATGCTAATCAAGAAATTTTAGCTAAATTTCCTTCAACAATAAAAATTGAATTAGCAAAAGAAACAAAATTATATTTTGATTTAACTCAAACATCATTATTTGATGCTCAAACTGAGGAGAGAATATAAGATGAAGGTTAAATATTCTGATTTAAAAAATAAAAGAGTGTTTATTACTGGTGGTGGTTCAGGCATTGGAGCTTCAATAGTCGAACATTTTTGTGAACAAGGCAGCGAAGTTTATTTTGTAGATATTGATCTAAAAGAAACAAAAAAACTTTTAAATAAAATTAAAAAAAATAAATTTAGAACTCCAACATTCATTGAATGTAATTTGCTAGACATCAATAAATTAGAAAAAACAATTAAAAATATTATTGCAAAAAAAGGTCCAATACATGCTTTAATTAATAATGCAGCCAATGATGATAGACACACAACAGATCAGGTGGATGAAAAATATTGGGAAAATAGAATGGCAATCAACTTAAAACATTATTTTTTTGCAGCTAAAGCTGTCGTTAAATCTATGAAAAAAATGAAAGCTGGTTCGATTGTTAATTTAAGTTCAGTTTCTTGGATGCTAGGTGAAGGTGATAAAGTTGTTTATGAAACCGCAAAATCTGCAGTAGTAGGTTTAACTAGATCTTTTGCGCAAGAGTATGGGAAATATAATATCAGAACAAATTCAGTAGTCCCTGGATCAATAGCTACTGAAAGACAAATAAAACATTGGTTAACACCAAAGTACAAAAAGCTAATTTTAGACAGTCAGGCTTTAAAAAGACAACTAAAACCTAATGATGTTGCTCAAATGGTAATGTTTTTAGCATCAGATCAATCATCTGGATGTACAAAACAAAGCTTTATTGTTGATGGTGGTATAACTTGATCTAGGTGAAAGTTAAAAGTTCCACAATTCAAAATAAATTTCTACGAGTTCAAACTCTTAATTACGGCGCCAGTCTTTTTGAAGTTTATCACAAGAAAAAGAAAATAAATTTAATTTTAAACTTAGGATCAAAACAAAACTATCGATATAAACATCCAAGTGTTGGATCTACTTGTGGAAGATATGCGGGTAGAATTTCCAATGCAAAATTTAAGATAGGTAATAAAAAATATAATTTAAATGCAAATGAGGGAGAAAATATACTGCATGGTGGTAAAGTTGGTTTCTCAATTCTCCCATGGAAAAAATTAAATCAAACAAAAGATAAAGTAGTATATCAACTTCATTCAGCAAATGACGATCAAGGCTTTCCGGGAGATCTTGTTGTCAATTGTACTTATCAATTAATAAATAAATATCTATTTATAAAATATGAATATAAATCCAATAAAAGCACTCATGTTAATTTAACTAATCATAGTTATTGGAATTTAGAAAAAAATAAAAAAAATATGATTTATAGTCATGAGTTAAAATTGAACTCATCTAAATATCTTCAAATAAATAAAAATTTAATTCCAACTGGTAGATTTAAAAATGTAAATAAATCTATTTACGATTTTTCGAATTTTGAAAACATTAGAAAAAAATTAGATTATTTTAAAAATAAAAAGCTTAATATTAAATTTAAAGGTTTTGATAACACTTTTGTTGTAAAGAAAAATATTAGAAATTATGTTGGAACTTTAAAAAATAATAATACTAATATTCAAGTTGATTTTTTTTCAAATTTACCCAGTGTTCAACTTTATTCAGCGCAAAATCTAAATTACAAAAAAAAATTATTTCCCTATCAAGGTATTTGTTTAGAAACACAATATTTTCCTGATGCCCCTAATAAAAAAAATTTTCCTAGTACTTTAATTAAACCTAATAAAAGGTATACATGCTTTACAAAAATTAAAATTAATTAATTTATGAGTAAAAAAATTAATATCTCTATAGTTGGAACAGGACTAATGGGTTTACAACATATTAAAGCCATTAATAAATCAAAGAAAGCAAATCTTCATTCAATAGTAGATATTAGTAATAACGCTAAAAATTTATCAAAAAAATATAAAATCCCATTATATTCTAATGTATCAGAGCTTTTAAATTCAAAAAAACTAGATGCTGTAATAGTTGCTACTCCCAATCAATTGCATGAAAAACATACAGTAAGTTTTTTAAAAAATAAAATACCTGTTCTGTTAGAAAAACCTATTTCAGATAACATTCAATCTGCAAAAAAAATTATAAGTAGTGCTAATAAGAATAAAACACCATTATTGATTGGATATCATCGTAGGCACAATTCTATAGTCTCTAAAGTAAAAGACATTATTAACAAAGGTAAATTGGGCAACATCGTTTCCGCAAATGTTTTGTGTTGGTTGTACAAACACAAAGCTTATTACAATGAAAAATGGAGAGTTAGGAGAGGTGGGGGGCCTTTAGGAATTAATTTAGTGCATGACATTGATATGATTTGTTATTTATTGGGTTCAATAAAATATGTGCAAGCATTTACAACAAATAAAACTAGAAAATTCCAAGTGGAGGATACAGCTACAATTAGCTTGATTTTTAATTCAGGAGCACTTTGTACGCTAAATTTGTCAGATACAATTGTTGCACCGTGGAGTTATGAATTAACTGCTGGAGAAAATCCTGCATACCCAATTACCAACCAATCTGCTTACATGATTGGAGGTACCAAAGGTTCTTTACAGTTTCCCAATCTTAAATATTGGTTTTATAAAAAAGAAAGAAGTTGGTGGAATAAAATTTTTGTTAATGAAGATAAAAACAAAAAAGATGACAATACATTAGTAAATCAAATTGATCATTTTGCTGATGTTGTCGCAAAAAAAGCTAAACCAAAAGTAAATGGAAATGATGGTTTAATCTCTCTTAAAATTTTTGCCGCTATAACTAAAAGTGCAAAAACTGGAAAAAAAATTAAAATTTAAAGATTAGCTAAAATCGAATTAGAAGATTTAATAGTATCAGCATCACCCCCTAAATCTTTAGTTCTGTTACTTTTATCACTTAAAGATTTTTCAATTGCTTCAACTATTGAATTAGACGCTTCTTTTTCCCCTAAATAATCTAGCATCATTGCTCCAGACCAAATTTGTCCTACAGGATTAGCAATTCCTTTTCCTGCAATATCAGGGGCAGAACCGTGAACTGGTTCAAACAAAGATGGAAATTTATTTTCTGGATTAATATTTCCAGAGGGAGCAATTCCAATTGTTCCTGTGCAAGCAGGCCCTAAGTCTGAAAGAATATCTCCAAATAAATTCGATGCTACTACAACATCAAACCATTCAGGATTGAGCACAAATCTAGCAACTAAAATATCAATATGAAATTGATCTGTTTCAATTTCAGGATAGTTTTTTTTCATTTCATTAAATCGTTCATCCCAAAAAGGCATAGTAATTGAAATTCCGTTTGATTTTGTTGCATTTGTTAATTTTTTTCGTTTTCGTTTTTTAGCTAATTCAAAAGCAAATTTCTGAACTCTGTCTATTCCATGTGCCGACATGATAGTTTCTTGAATTGCAATTTCTCTATCGGTATTTTTATACATTCTTCCGCCTACAGTAGAATATTCTCCCTCTGTATTCTCTCTAACAATCAACATATCGATATCACCAGGTTTTTTGTTGGCTAGAGGAGGATTAATACCAGGGAAAAGTTTTACAGGTCTAAGATTTATGTATTGATCAAATTCTCTTCTAAACTGAAGTAAGGATCCCCATAAAGAAATATGATCTGGTACTCTATCTGGCATACCGACTGCTCCAAAAAATATAGCATCATGTTTTTCTAATTTTTCTTTCCAATCATCAGGAAGCATTTTTCCATGTTTCTCATAATAATCACAGGAAGCAAAATCATATTCTGTAAAATTTATTTTAAATTGATGTTTTAAAGCAACATCTTTTAAAACTTTTAAGCCTTCAGGTAACACCTCTTTACCAATCCCGTCACCAGCTATTGAAGCAATGTTATATTCTTTCATTAGTTGATTTTTATACTGCAAAATATCAATAAATCACATTGTTAAATTAATATTAAATTTTAAACCTTCATTGTTTTGACATATTTTTTTTGCTAACTTTGCCTATGAAAAAAATAATCCTAATTGCTTTATTTAGTTTATTATTTTTCACAAATTCAAATGCTGCATGTGACGATCCTTTAACAGAAGGTGTTGATTATTCTAATTGTAGATTTTCGGATTCACAAGATTTACAAGGCAGTTATCTTCCAAATTCAAATCTTTCTTTTGCAAGTTTCATTCAAGTAAATTTTGATAAAAGTATAATGATGACTTCAAATCTATCGTTTGGAACTTTTCCAGAGTCTACCTTTGTAAGAGCCAACCTTTATGAATCTGTTTCTATAGGGGCAAATTTTGAAAAAACTAATTTCACTGGCGCTAATTTAACTCGAGTTGATTTTATGGGAGCAACCTTAATCGAAGCAAATTTTCAAAACTCTAATTTAATGGAAGCTAACTTCACCTCTTCTAACATCACCAATGCTAATTTCGATGGAGCTAATTTGACTGGAGCAACGTGGACTAATGGTCAAACTTGTGGTCCGGAATCTATTGGTACTTGTAAACAATAATTAATGAATACTTCAGTAAATACTGATGATGTTATCTTTAATTTTTTTAAACAAATTTGTGATGAAAAAGATGATCAAAAATGTGTTGAGCTTGGAAACGAGTGGATAAAGGCAATGGAAACTAATTTATCTGAAATGGAGAAAAACCTAAATGGGGCTGATTATATTAAGCATAAAGATGACATTCAAAGTAATAGAAACCATCTTGATAGTTTAAAAAACAAAACTTCATCTGAATGGAGACAATACGCTACACAATGTATGATCGAAATAATGAATCATAAAGGCCAGAAATAATGAGTAATCAGGAAAGAGTTTTTTTAATCATTTGTGCTTCGTTGATCATCTTCACTTTGCACTATTTAATTGAAAAACATTTTTTTTAAAAAGACTATCAATAATTATAAAAATACATTAAATACTTAACAAGGGGTGTCTTAACAGACTGAGATTATACCCTAAGAACCTGTCCGGTAATTCAGAAAGGGATAAAATGGATAAAACATATTTTTTAAGTCAATCAACATCATTAATATTAGTTATCGCAATTAGTTTATTATTTGCCTTTTTTGGAATTTTTCATTCTAAAAAATATGAGGGTATAAATAATTATTTAACTGCAAATAGAAACATCGGTTTATTTTCACTCACGACAAGTCTTGTAGCATCAGCTTTAGGTGCTTGGATTTTATTTGGTCCAGTAGCGGCTGCAACATGGGGTGGAGTAGGTGCTGTTATCGGTTATGCATTAGGCACAGCTTTTCCAATGATTTTCTTAATTTATTTTGGAAAAAAAATTAGAAATGAGTTTCCAAAAGGATCTTCTTTAGTTGAGTTTATGAGAAAGAAATTTGGCAAAAGTTTATTTAAGTTAATTTTGTTAATGACGATCTTTTACATGTTCGTTTTTCTTTGTGCGGAAGTAACGGCAGTTGCTCTATTAATTAATTATATATCCGGAACAGAATTGTGGATTACAGCATTAATAGTCTTGGTAGCTACATTAAGCTACACCCTTTATGGTGGATTAAGAGCGTCAATATTTACTGATAATATTCAAATGATTGTAATAGGTGTTTTATTATTTATTTTGATTTCAATTATTAGTTCATCTTCAGGAGATAATTTTTCTTTTTCTTTAATTAATGAGAAAAATCCTCAACTATTAAGTTCAAATTATATTCCAGGATATACTGCTGGATTAACTTTCTTTATTGCAGTTGCAGCAACAAATTTATTTCATCAAGGAAATTGGCAAAGAGTGTATGCAGCAAAAGATTATCAAACATTAAAAACTGGTTTGATAATTTCTTTCTTTATTATTGTTCCAATAGTTTTTTTAATGGGTTTTATTGGAATGGTTTCATTTTCAATGGATCCATCTGTTAGACCTGATTTGGGTTTTTTTAGTTTATTATTAAAAAACCAAACTGAAATTTTATCCTTATTGATTATTATTCTTGGTCTTGCATTAACAATTTCTACTGTTGATACTTTGGTTAATGCTATTTCTAGTTTGTTTGTAGTTGATGGCAAAGCAACTTTTAATTTAGATAAAAAAACTGATTACTTAAAAATATCTAAATATTTCATTTTAATCTTATCCGTAATTGCATTTGGTGTTGCTTCAAAAGGATTTGATATTTTATATTTATTCTTACTTGCAGATTTATTTTGTTGTGCGTTTGTAGTGACTGTTTTTTATAGCTTCTATAATAAAGTGGATGAAAAAACCGCTTATGTTTCAATTATAATTGGTTTAGTTGCTGGATTTTTAATGTTTCCATTTCCAGATTTTTCTAAAAGTTTATTAGTGGGAGTATTTTTGTCTAAAGACCTGTTTTCACCATTTATAGCTCAATCTTTATTATTTTTATCTTTTTTGATTGCAACTTTCTTGCCTGCAATAATTTTAAAAATTAAATTTAGATAGAGGATTTTAAAGCATCATAAATAAGTTCTTTAGTGGTCTCACCAATGCTTCTGTAAACTTCTTTATTATCTTTAAAAATTAAAAGTGTTGTTTGATATTGAACGTTAAAAAATTGAGCAATTTCTTTATTTGTTACATCAAAAGCAAAGTACTCCATATTATCAAAATCATTTTTTGCTTTTTCAAGAACTTTCATTTGGCTAGCACAAGATGTACAATATTTAATCCAAGAACTAACTACCACAACTTTTCCCTCTGATAGAGCTTTATCAAACAACTCTTTACTATAAGTGGTTTCTTTTCCAATTGCCTTGGTGCTAAATGCTAATACAAAACAGATAAATACTAAAAATTTTTTCATTAAACCAAAATTAAGCTAAATTTTAATTTATTGTAATACTATAAATTGTCTCTATATATGCCTAACCACATGTCAAACGAGCAAATAAGCATAAATAACTTGTCAAAAGTGTACGATAATGGTTTTGAGGCATTAAAAAAAATAAACCTAAATATTAAGAAGGGTGAAATTTTTGCAATGCTTGGACCAAATGGTGCAGGAAAAACTACACTTATAAGTATTATCTGTGGGATAGTAAGACCATCTTCTGGGAAAGTTACAGTAGATGAATTTGATATTATTGATGATTATAGAGAAACAAGATCTAGAATTGGATTAGTTCCTCAAGAGTTAACTTTAGAGCAATTTGAAACTGTATTTAATAACGTTTCATATTCTAGAGGTTTGTACGGAAAAAAACCTGACCCTAAACATATTGAGAAAGTTTTAAAAGATCTAAGTCTATGGGATAAAAAAGATTTAAGGCTTAGACAATTATCTGGGGGAATGAAAAGAAGAGTTTTGATTGCAAAAGCATTATCTCATGAACCAACCATTTTATTTTTAGATGAACCAACTGCTGGTGTTGATGTTGAGTTAAGGCAGGATATGTGGAAAGTTGTTGAGAGTTTAAGAAAAACTGGTGTTACAATAATTTTAACAACACACTACATAGAGGAAGCCGAAGCTATTGCAGATAGAGTAGGGGTAATCAATCAAGGAGAAATTATAGTGGTTGATGAAACAAAAGAATTATTAAAGAAAATGGGCCACAAGAAACTCACTGTGGACTTACAAGAAGAAGTTAAAGAATTACCAAGCAGTTTAGAAAAATATAATCTTGAAATTGGCAAAGATAAAATGTCAATTGATTACACTTATAATGTTCAAGCAAAACAAACAGGGATTACAAATTTACTTCAAGATTTAAAAGATGCAGGTTTAAAATTAAAAGATTTAAAAACAGAACAAAGCACATTAGAAAAAATATTTGTCAGTTTAGTAAAGGAAAATAATGAAATTTAATTATTATGCTTTTAAAGCAATTTATCTACATGAGATGGATAGATTTAAACGAACATTGATGCAATCGTTGTTATCGCCAGTTTTATCTACCTCTTTATATTTTATTGTTTTTGGATCAGTAATTGGAGGCTATGTGGAAAATATTGATGGGATTAGTTATGGATCATACATTGTTCCAGGTTTATTGATGCTTACTCTTTTAACTCAATCAATCAGTAACACATCCTTTGGTATATTTTTTCCTAAATTTAATGGAACTATTTATGAAATCTTGGCAGCTCCAATATCAACTTTAGAAATTGTTCTTGCTTTTGTTGGTGCTGGTGCAACAAAAACTTTAATTGTAGGTTTTGTAATTTTTATAACAGCAACATTTTTTGTAGAGGTAGATGTAAAATATCCTTTATTAATGATATTTTTATTAGTTTTAGTTGCTTTTACTTTTGCCTTGTTTGGTTTTTTAATCGGATTGATGAGTTCTAACTTTGAGCAAATGTCAATTATACCAACCCTAGTTATTACTCCGATGGTATTTTTAGGTGGAAGTTTATATTCTTTAGATATGCTGCCAGAATTTTGGCAGATGGTTACATATTTTAATCCAGTAGTTTATTTAATAAATGGATTGAGATTTTCATTTTATGGAGTATCAGATTTTAATATTTGGGTTAGTATTGTTTCTATGGTTGCTTTTTTATTAGGATGCATCACGATTGTTACTATCTTACTTAAAAAAGGGTACAATATTAAATCTTAGCTACTAGCTATTTTCTTTTTAGGATCATAAAAAGGTTTTTCTACAATTGTAGCAGAATATTTTCCTTCATGAGTTTGAACATATAATTGATTCCCTAATTCAGAATAATTTATTTCTATCATTGCAAGTGCAATATTCTTTTTTAATCTAGGTGAATATACAGCTGAAGTTACTTTACCAATTATTTTACCATCTTTTTCAATTGGCCAAAAAGTTGTGTTAGGTCCTGATAAAGGATCACAATCAATGATAAGGCCAACCTGTTTTCTTTTTATTCCATTTTGCTTAATCTTTTTTAGAGCTTCTTTACCTATAAAGTCTATATCAGTTTCTAAATTTACTAATCTATCAAATCCTAATTCGTATGGATTTGTATGAATATCTGCGTCTGCATGATATGAAAGCATACCGCCTTCAATCCTTCTAATTGATGATGTATGACCTGGTTGAATTCCATGTTCTTTACCAGCAGCCATAATTTTTTCATATAATTCATTTCCTTTTGAACCATCTCTTAAATATATTTCGTAACCAAGTTCACTTGACCAACCTGTTCTTGAAACAATTAATGGAATTCCATCAAGTTTATATTCTCTTAGCCAATAATATTTAAGATCTCTGATATCTTCACCAAATAGTTTGACCATTATTTCTTGTGAGGTAGGACCTTGTAACTGCAGAGGGGATACATCTGGTTCAGATATTTTAACATCTAAACCTGAATTAATCGCAACACCTTGTGCCCATAACAAAACATCACTATCTGCCAAGGATAACCAAAAATGATTTTCTGCTAATCTTAGTAAAACTGGATCGTTTAATATGCCTCCATCGTTATTTACGATTAATACATATTTACACTGTCCTATTGATAATTTTGAAAGGTCTCTAGGAGTTAATAATTGAATAAATTTGTAGGCATCAGGACCAGTTATTTCAACCTGTCTCTCAACCGCCACATCACATAAAATTGATTTTTTAATAAGGTTCCAAAAGTTTTGCTCAGGACTTCCAAAGTCTCTTGGAATATACATATGATTATATACAGAAAAACCTGTAGCTCCCCATTTTACAGTAGAGTCAAAATATGGAGACTTTCTTATTTGTGTTCCAAAACCAAAGTTTTTATTAGACATTTGTGACCCTTAACAGTCTTGGTATGAATTACAAACAAAAAAAATAGCCCTGTTAAGGGCTACTAAAAAAATGGAGAGGGAAGTTATTTTTTAAAACTGTTCTGACTCTGTAGATCCAGCCATTGCTGTAGTTGAGCTTTGACCGCTACTGATAGTATTTGAAACTGCATCAAAATAAGATGTACCAACTTCTCTTTGGTGTTTAACGCTAGTATAACCATCTTTTTCTCGAGCAAATTCTTGTTGTTGAATTCTTGAGTATGCAGCCATACCTTCTTTTCTATATTTTTCAGCAAGCTCAAAGATTGCAATATTTTGAGTATGAAAACCAGCAAGAGTAATAAATTGAAATTTATAACCCATTTTTGCAATCTCTTGTTGGAATGAAGCAATTTCATCATCGCTTAAATGTTTTTTCCAATTAAAAGAAGGCGAACAATTATAAGCTAAAAGCTTTCCAGGAAATTTTTCATGTATTGCATCAGCAAACTTTTTAGCTTCTGCTAAATTAGGCGTTGCTGTTTCACACCAAATTAAATCAGCATAAGGTGCATAAGCTAAACCTCTAGAGATAGCCTGTTCAATTCCATCTTTTACATAATGAAAACCTTCAGGAGATCTTTCACCTGTTAAAAATGGTTTATCATTTTCATCAAAATCATTCGTAATTAGTTTTGCAGCATTCGCATCAGTTCTTGCTAAAATAATTAATGGAACTTCTGCAATATCAGCAGCTAATCTTGCAGCTTTAAGATTTTTTACCATTGTTCCTGTTGGTACCAAAACTTTACCACCCATATGACCACATTTTTTTTCACTAGCTAGCTGATCTTCAAAGTGTACACCTGCAGCACCTGCTCTTATAAATTTTTTAGTTAATTCAAATACATTTAATGGACCACCAAATCCAGCTTCACCATCAGCAATAATAGGTAACATATAATCTGTTCTATTCTCTTTTTTCATATCACCGTCTTGCATTTCCATATGTTGAATTTGATCAGCTCTTATTAAAGAATTATTCATAGACTCAACTAATTTTGGTGCACTGTCATAAGGATATAGAGATTGATCTGGGTACATTTCACCAGCCGTATTAGCATCAGCAGCAACTTGCCATCCGCTTAAATAAATTGCTTTTAAACCAGCTTTTGCATGTTGAACTGCTTGATTACCTGACAAAGAGCCGAGCGTATTCACGTATGGCTCAGAATTTAATAATTTCCAAAGTTTTTGAGATTGGTTTTTACACAAAGAATACTCAATTTTAATTGAGCCTCTTAATCTTTCAACTTCTTCTTCCGTATAGTCTCTTTTTATTCCAGCAAATCTTTTTAAGTCGTATGAGATTTTTTCTGCACTCATTTTTTAGTTTCCTTTGTGTTTTAATTTAGAAAATTGAATAAGAAGAATGAATTAGTTGCTATCGTCTAAGGCTTTGATTAGCTCACTCATTCCACTTGAACCCCAATCACAATGATCATCTCTCATGTAGATTCCTCTACTGTTGTGCTGATCTAAGTCCTCTTTTTTAATGATTTGAGCTTCATTTTCTGTGTTTTTTAAATTTTTATCCATGCAAATTATATATTTTACAAAATTTACAAAATCTATAAAAAACGTTAAAAAGCTTTGTAAATATGGAAAAAATGTTGTAAAAATAAATTTACAAAATTTACAAATAGTAAATATGAGTCAAATAGATTTAAAAATAGGTCCTAAAATCAAGTCTTTTAGAAGACAGCTTGGTCTTCAAGCTAACAAGTTAGCAGAAGAACTAAATATTTCTCCAAGTTATTTAAATCTTATTGAAAGTGGAAAAAGAAAAATTGATGGCGATTTACTATTAAACTTATGTGAAAAATTAAATATTCAATTATCAGATCTTACATCAAAAACAGATATTAATCTTCAAAATACAATTTCTGAAATTTTAGATGATAGTTTGTTTGAGGATTTAGATATTTTAGGACCTGAAGTAAAAGATTTAGTTAGTACCAATCCAAAAATTGGAAAAGCAATAGTAAGACTTGGGGATATTTTAAAAAAAAAAGATCACGAACTAATTAATAAGATTGAAAAAATCTCTGGAAAAATTGTTGATAATAGAAAAAATTCCTTTCCTGGCGAAGTTGTTGTTGATTTTTTTCAAGAAAATAAAAATTACTTTCCTAAGCTAGAGGAATTTGCAAACAAAGTATTTGATAAAATTAAAAAAAATAATCGTACAAGATATTTGGTGCTATGTGATTATTTAAAATCTGAATATTCAATTACAGTTAAAGATGTTATACCAGAGGAAAGCAAACCTTTTTCAAAAATTTATAATAAAAATAAAAAAGAACTTTTATTGAGTGATTATAGTTCGATTGAAACAAAAAAATTACATGCCGCCTCTCAAATTGCTCAAGAAGGTGCAATTGAAGATGTTGAATATTATTTATCAAAATTTAGTTTTCCAACTGAGGAGTCAAAAAAACTTACTAAAGTTGCTTTATTAAATTATTGTGGTGCTGCTATCTTAATGCCCTATAAATTATTTCATTCTGAGTGTAAGAAACTTAAATATGATTTAGAATTACTTCAAAATACTTTTGCAACATCTTTTGAACAAGTAGCTCATAGAGTAACTTGTCTTCAAGATCCAAAACTACCTGGTATCCCATTTCATTTTTTAAGAGTTGATATGGCAGGTAATATTTCTAAAAGATTCTCTTTATCAGGTATAGATATTCCAAGATATGGTGGTGCTTGTCCACGATGGAATGTCTATTCAGCATTTACAACCCCAGGGGTTTTACACACTGCTGTAAGTAAAATGAACAATGGTCAAAAATATGTTTGTATTGCAAAAACTGTAGAAAAAGGAATTGGACGATTTGGTCAATCTAAAAACGTTTTATCGATTGGTTTAGGTTGTGAAGCGAAGTATGCTAAAGATTTTGTTTATACTGAGAATATGAATATTAATGATAAATCTACTGAAATACCAATTGGAGTTTCTTGTAGAACCTGTGACAGATTAGATTGTTCACAAAGAGCATTCCCCCCATTACATAAAAAATTTGATGTTGACTTAAATACAAGAGGTGTTTCGGTTTATGTCAGCGATGATAAAGCCTAATTATGATTAAATATATACTTCCAGCTATAATTATTTTTTTAATAGTATTATTCTGGGAAAAAATTACTGAGTTCGTAGAAAAAAAATTCAATATTAAGCTTAATTATATTGTTGTTAGCTCCATTATTGCTGCAATCGCAGTTATCCTTTTACTCCTAAATTACTAGGATTTATGAACAATCTGGAAGTTTCAAATTTCAAAATTGAAGAAACTGAGGGAGTTTTTACCTTTAAAAACGAAAATACAACTATAGGCTTTGTTAGATTTAATGAAAAAGGTGAGGTAGAGTATATTTTTGTTAATCCAATTTTTAGAAAACAAGGGTTAGCAACTAAACTATTACAATTAGTAAAACAAAAAACTGGAAAAGAAATAATACTTCAGGAACCAATTAGCCCTTTAGGATCGAAATTATTAAAATCATTAAATAAATGGAAATAAACTTATTATTTTTTTTCACAGTTGTTCCAGCCATAATTTTATACGGAATTGCAAAATCAGGCCTAGGTGGCTCCATGACTTTAATTTCCGTCCCGTTAATGACTATAGTGATGCCACTAAATCAAGCTTTAGGAATTATTTTACCAATTCTAATTTTTTCAGATTTTATTGCTGTTTATAAATATAGAAAAGAATTTGATTTAGGAACTTTGAAATTAATGGTTCCATTTGCAGCTATTGGTATAATTATTGGATCTTTAACTTTTTCATATTTTTCAGAAGATTTGTTAAAATTTATAATTGGAGTAATGGGTTTCTTGTTTGCAGGTCATTATTTCTTTTTTAAAAAAGACAAAGAAAAAAAATCAGAAAAAAATTTTTTAAAAGGCGGAACATGTTCAGTGGTTGCAGGTTTTACAAGTTTTTGTGTCCATGCTGGAGGAACTCCAACGAGTCTTTACTTACTTCCACTTAGAATGAAAAAAGAAATCTATGTTGGTACAAGAATATTTTTTTTCACTTTTGTAAATTTAATTAAACTTCCTTTGTATATTAATTTGTCTATGACAAATTTAGAATCTTTTAAACATTCAGCAATATTATTTCCAGTTGCATTATTAGGAATATTGATTGGATACAAATTACTTAAAATTATTGAAGAAAAATTATTTTATAATTTTATATATGCTCTTATTTTCGTAACTAGCTCAAAACTTTTATATGATTATCTAATATGATTTTTTTACACATACTAAATTTTAAATAAATGTTTAAGTTTATTTAAATTATGAAAAAAAAATTTAATCCAAGAATTAAAGCTAGATTAAGAAAAAATCGACAAGTCTTAAGTAAAAATATCGATAACTTTTTTAGTTGGGTTAAAGGTGCAAAACTTGTTGAGCTTAAAGAATGCAATACAGATGAAGATCCTGTAAGACCAGAGTTAGATAATAAGTTTAGAACAGGATATGGAAGGAAAATTTTTGGAGTTGAATATAAAGGAGAAATTCATGCTGTTATGTGTTTTGCTTATACAAACAAAATTCCTAAAAGTGTTGAAGAGTTAGAAAAATTAAGCACTGATGCATTTCTACAAACAGCAATGAGAGATCAAGCTGGTGGTCAAATAGCAATTGCTTATACAGTATGGTCAAAAAAAAAGGGTGGAGGAAAGTTAATTGTAAAAGAAGTGTTTAAAAAAATTAAAAAATCTAATCATTTAAATAGATTAGTGACACTTTCACCTTTAACAGAAATGGCAACTAATTTTCATGAGAGAAATGGCGCTAAATTAATTCAAATTAATGAAACTACACAAAATTTTGAATATAAAGTTATGTAACAATGAAAATTATTAAACTTTATCTTATAGTATTTTGTACTTTATTTGTTTTACCTTATTCTACGGTTATGGCTTACGAAGATGCAAATTATGAAGTTATCTCTAAAAATGAGGTTTATGAGATTAGAAAATATTCTGATCGTTTAGCGGTAGAAACAATGACATCTGGAATAGATAGTAATTTTAGAAAATTGTTTAATTACATTTCAGGCAGAAATGATACTCAAGAGAAAATTAAAATGACAACTCCAGTTACACAGGTTGAGAAAAATGGAAATATGAGTATGCAATTTTATTTACCCTCTAAATTTAACTCAGAAAATGTACCAAATCCAAGCAGGGAAGATGTTAAAATAGTTAACATTGAAGGAGGATACTACGCAGTACTGAGGTATTCTGGACGAGCATCAGATGGAAACTTCCTTAAGCATAAAGAAATTTTAGAAAAAGAGTTACAAAAAAACAATATATCAATTATAAGCCCACCAATTAGAGCAACTTATGATAGCCCATTTACCCTTCCAATGAATAGAAGAAACGAGGCTATGTTTAAAGTTGAATTAAATTGATGAAATCAAAATTTAAAGCAATGGTGTTATCTTGTATGGATCCAAGATTTCAACATCTAGTACATAATCATTTAAAGAAAAAAAAATTAACAGGAAAATACAGTGCATTCACAATTGCAGGTGCAGCTGTTGGTGTGACACATAATAAATTCAAAAAATGGCATAAAACGTTTTATGACAATTTAGGAACCTCTATTCAATTACATAAAATAGAAAAATTAATTGTCATTAATCATAAAGATTGTGGCGCAGCTAAAATTGCTAATGGAAATAAAGAATTTAGTCCAGTAAATGAAAAAAAAATTCATAAAGAGTCGTTTTCTAAAATTAAAAAACAAATAAAAAAAAGATTTCCAAAATTGAAAGTAGAATTAAATCTAATTTCTTTGGATAGTAAAATTACTAAATTCTAATTATTGATTTCTTATAAGAGGATAAACTTTAGGATTTAGATATTTTAAGTTTGTTAGCAATATTAAAATTAAAGTAACAAAGCCGATTGAAAATCCTAAATAAATTAAAACTTTAAAGTCAAACATCCAAACTAGCTCAAAAATATTTTCCATAATAAATTTTGAACCAATCACCGCAAAGAGTATTGCAATTAAAATTACAGATTTAAAAATAATAATGAATTCAATTAACGATGAAAAAACAATTTGTTTTTTTGAAAAACCTAAAATTTTAAATACTAAATTTTGATATTCTTTTACTTTTCCTTGAACCATAATTGCGCTCGAAATTACAATTAAACCAATAACAATAGTAACTGCTGAAATTAAAGTAACTGCAATAAATACTTTATTCAAAACAGCTGTAACTTTAGATAAATAATCTGCAATTTTTATCATTGATAAACTTGGCATGATTTCAAGCATTTCAGTTTCATCAAATTTATTTGAATTAAATTTTGCAGTAGCCAAATATTCGTGTGGAATATTTTTTGCAAATTGAGGATTAAATAACATTGCAAAGTTGATGCTTAAATCTCGATAATCCACCTCTCTAAAATTAATTACTTTTCCATCAATTTCACGCCCATAAACATTTAAAGTAAAAATATCACCTAACTGGATATTTAAATCTTTAGCAACTTTTGCATCTAAAGATATTTGAAGTTGATCTGGGTTTGATAAATCCCACCATTCACCTTGTAAAATTGGATTGTCTTCAGGTACATTTTCTACCCATGATGATCTTCGTTCGCTACCAATTACCCAGTAACTATCATTATCTGGTCTAATATAGGTGTTAGGATCTACACCATTAATTTTTACAATTCCAGAGGATACCATTGGCACAATTTCAATAGATGCATTTGGATCCATATTTAAAATACCTTGCTCAAATTTCTCTCTTTCTCCTTTTTGAATACCGACAAAGAAATAATCAGGTGCAATATCAGGAATAGATTTAGCTATTTCTCTTTGAAAATTTGTACCAACTAAAGCTAATGTTAATAATAAAGTAACCCCTAAGCCAAGAGACATAACTGTAATGGGAGTTATACTTTTTGTTTGGGTAATATTTTTAATTGAAACTTTTAAAGAAATTATTGAACTAGATTTGAATTTTTTTAGGAAAAAAATGATTAATTTTGAAAGTAAGAAAAATACAATTAAACACACAAAAAAAGCAGCAAAGTAGCCCAAGCTATAAGAAGGCTGTTCAGATCCAATCGTGAATAACAAAATTAAGATAGATAATAAAACAAAGCTTAGAACAACTGATCTTTTAGAATAATAAAATTGAAGATTTTGAAATACGTTTCTAAATAAATTAGACGCTTTTACTTGATCAATAGAACTGATTGTTGGGATAGAAAAAATTACCAAAACTAACAAACCTACTAAAAATATTTTTAAAAAATTTAGTAAAGAAAACACTGGATAAACATTCAATCCTAATCCATCGGATAAATATTTATCTGCTATTGGTACAATTAAAAAACTCAACCCATAAGCAACAACAGTGATAATAAATAAAAGTATAAATAACTGCAGATAATATAGAGTTTTAATATTACCTGAGTAAAAGCCAACTGCTTTTCGTACAGCTATCGACATATTGTTTTGATTAATAAAAGAAAGCAAAGTATTTGCTATTCCAATACCTGCTATCAACATTGCACTGATAGATACAAGTGATAAAAATTGAGAAAAATTATTAATAATTCTCTTTATACCACTTGCAGAATTTTCAGGATATCTAAGTTTAACTTTTTGATCGTCTTTAAATATTTCTTCAATCCGTTGTTCAATTTCTTCAGGCTTATCATTGTCATTAAACTTTACTTTATATTCATAGTTTAAAAAGCTTCCAATTCCATTTAGTTTTAAAATTTCTAAAGTTTGTTTTCCTGCTAAAGCCCAATCGCCAAATGCAACAAATCCACTTACATCTGGTACTGATTTAATAATTCCAATTACTGTAAAATTTTGATCTTGAACTTTTACGATTTCATTAATTTTAATATTTAGAGTTTTTGATAAACTTTCATTGATCAGGATAGTATTAGGTTCTCTTTGCATTCTTTCATAAGCACCCATTGGTTCATAAACAACATTTCCATATAAAGGATATTTTTCATCCACAGTTTTAATTCTAGTAAATAATGATTTATTTTTTTCTCTGCCAGTAGTTGAAAGCATAGTGCTGAACTCAATCATTTGAGAAACTGTTGCAAATTCTTTCACTTTGTTAACTAGATCTAAATTTCTTTGATTACGATTGTAATCAATTTCTAAATCTCCACCTAAAAGTGCTTTGGCATTATCATTAAGTTCTTTTTTAAGACTATCTTCAATTGTGAAAATAGCACTTAAGATAAAAAGACTTATAAATAGCGTAACAATGATACTAGAAATTTTATGATAATTTCTGCTTAAATCCTTTAAAGCATATTTAAAAATCAAACTAAATTCAGATCGATTATTTAATTTTTCCATCTTTTATTTTGATTTTTCTTTTTGCTTTGTTTGCAAGTTTTGGATCGTGCGTTACCATGATTAAGGAAGATCCTTCCTCTTTTACATATTTAAATAAAATATCTGAAATCATTAATGAGTTTTCAGTGTCCAAGTTTCCTGTAGGTTCATCAGCTAAGATTAGTTCTGGTTTCATTGCAATTGCTCTAGCAATAGCAACTCTTTGCTGTTCACCACCTGACAATTGACTTGGTAAATTATTAAAACGATGTTTCAAACCAAAACGATCTAATAAATTTTTTGCCTCACTCTCAGGATTTTTAAAATTATTTAATTCTAGTGTTAAAGCAACGTTTTCAACTGCTGTGTAATTTGGAATTAAATAGAAGGATTGAAATATAATTCCAATATTTTTCTTTCTAATCTCTGAAACTTCATCTTCATTTAAACTAGTTATTTCTTGATCTTGAAAAATAATTTTACCAGAGGTTGGTTTTTCTAAGCCTCCAATTAACATTATTAAACTTGTTTTCCCTGAGCCACTTTCTCCAACTACTGAAACAGTTTCTTTTTTCTTAATATTTAAATCAATATTCCTTAAAACACTGATACTATCTTTTCCAGTTTGGTATTTGAGATTTATTTTTTTTAATTTAAGAAGAGTACTCATGAGTAAAACTATATTTATAAAAATTTTAATAATCTTTCTAGTGCACATAAACGCAAGTGCAATAGAAAAGGTAGTTTTATTTGGTGATAGTTTGATGGCTGGTTATGGATTGCCTAAAGAACATCATTTATCAATAGTTTTAGAAAACAATCTTAAGCAAGCTGGGTTAAATATTAAAGTCATTAATGGAAGTGTTTCTGGAAGCACATCATCAGGTGGATTGAATAGAGCAGATTGGAGTTTATCAGAGCCAGGTATTGATTTAATTATTTTAGGATTAGGAGCTAATGATATGCTTAGAGGAATTCAACCAGAGGAAACAGAAAGAAATTTAGAACAAATAATAAAAGTTGCTCAGAATAAAAAAATTAAAATTATTTTAGCTGGAATGGTAGCGCCAGATACTCATGGGGAAAAATATAAAAAAGAGTTTGATGCTATTTATCCAAAGTTATCAAAAAAGTATAATTTAGCATTAATCCCATTTCTTCTTGAAGGAGTAGCATTAAACCCAAGCTTAAATCAGCAAGATGGGATTCATCCAAATAAAGAAGGAACAATTAAAGTAAGTGAAACTATTAAAAAAAGTATTATTAGTATTTTAAATTAAATGAATAAATTTTTATATAATCTCAAAGAAAGTAGAATTTTTCAGTTTATTGTAATTTCAATTATTATTTTAAATGCAATAACTATTGGAGTTAATACATACGATTTAAGTGAATTTACCAAACAAGCAATTAATTACTTAGATTATTCTATTACTATATTTTTTGTCATTGAAATTATTATTCGGTTTGTAGGAGAGCCTAAAAAGTTAGATTTTTTTAAAAGTGGATGGAATGTATTTGATACTTTAATTGTTTTAATTTCTTTAATCCCAATCCCTAATAATTCAAGCTTCTTACTTCTAAGATTGCTCAGAGTATTTAGAGTGTTGAGAATTATTTCAGTTGTCCCTGAATTAAAAAAAATAATTGAAGCACTGCTTACATCAGTCAAAAGAGTGTTTTATGTTGGATTATTGTTATTTATCATTCTTTATATTTACGCAACTATAGGGTCCATTTTGTTCAGCACTGATATTCCAGAAAGATGGAATGATGTTGGTGTTGCAATGATCACATTATTTCAAGTTTTAACACTCTCAAGTTGGGAACAGGTAATGCTACCATTGCAAGATATTTACTGGTGGGCTTGGATTTATTTTTTCAGCTTTATAATAATATGTGGAATAACAATGCTTAATTTACTAATTGCGATATTAGTTGATGTAGTAATCAATCAGAAAAAACTATAAGACCAATTTATGAAAAAACTAATTCTAGTTTTAAGCTTTTTTTGCTTTAATTTTGCAAACGCTCAAAATACGAACGTAACCATTAACTCAGATTTAAATCTTAAGTGTAAGTTTGAAAAAGTAATTTTAAAAAACCCAAATCACAATTTTGAAACATTTTCTAATGAACAAGTGAATAGAGCAGATATTAATAAGTTAATAATAGAGTCTAAAACTCCTAATACTTTAAACGTAAAAAATTTATCTAAATTTATTGATAAAATTGACTTAGAAGTTAAAATTTCCAATAAAGATATTGTTTTAATCCAAGCATTTGATGAGGAGAGAAATTACTCAGAATCTGCAGTTTTTACAAAAAAAACAGGCGAACTTATTCATGAAATTACAACCAATATAAAACAAGAGGAAAAAGAAAAAGACATTTCTTTTTATAGTTGTAAAAATAACAATAAAGACACTTAAGACCGAAGACTCTAATTCTAATATTTGATAATATTTAATTATGAAGAAGCTACTCTTTATAGTTTTGTTTTATTTATTTTCACAAGTTAGCTCATTAGCAAACGAAAGAGATACTAGACTGAACCAATTATTTAATGAGTTAAAAGCAAATAAATCAAAAGTAGCTTTTATAATTGAACAAGAAATTTGGGCCTTGTGGAGCACCCATCCAACAGATGAAAAACTTACCGCAAGATTAGAAGAGGGCTCTAAATTTGTGAGAGATCAAAACTATATAAAAGCAAAAGATATTTTTACTGAGGTTATTAATCTAGATCAAAGTTGGGCTGAAGCTTGGAATAAA
Organism: Candidatus Pelagibacter sp. HIMB123; assembly: GCF_052048195.1. Taxonomy (NCBI): domain Bacteria; kingdom Pseudomonadati; phylum Pseudomonadota; class Alphaproteobacteria; order Candidatus Pelagibacterales; family Candidatus Pelagibacteraceae; genus Candidatus Pelagibacter; species Candidatus Pelagibacter sp. HIMB123. Next base: position 79,008 of record NZ_JBNAIL010000004.1, read on the forward strand.
AGAGCAACTGTGCTTTATATGCTAGGAGAATTTGAAAAATCTCAAAATGATATAGATCAAGTATTAGCCTTAGAACAAAGACACTTTGGAGCTTTAGCAGGGCAGGGTTTAGTAAATATTCAGCTAAAAAATTATGAAAAAGCGATAAGAAGTTACGAACAAGCGCAAGAAATTTACCCTGCTATGAGATCACCAAAAATAATGATTAAGCAAATTGAAGAATTAATGAAACAGCAAACAATATAATGTGTGGAAGATACGTAGTAAAAAACCCCGTAACAAAAACAAATAAATTAGTAAAATCTGCAATTCAGGTTGAAGATACTGAAAACTATAATGCTCATCCATATCAAAAACTGCCTGTCATAAAAAAATATAAAAATGGAAATACTTTAGAAAATCTACAATGGGGTTTAGTTCCAGGATGGGCTAAAGATAAAGATTTTAAAGCTTTAATTAATGCAAGGTTAGAGACTATTGATGAAAAGGTTTCATTTAAAAAATTGATAAAAAACAATCGATGTGTTGCAGTTGCAGATGGTTTTTATGAATGGAAAAGGGAAGATAAAGAAAAAACTCCACATTATTTTACTCGTGAAGACACAAATCCTATTTTTTTTGCCGGTATATTTGAAAATGATCAGTTTTGTTTAATTACAGAGGAAGCAAAAGAAAATATAAATGAAATTCATCACAGACAACCAGTTATTTTAAATCAAGCTGATATTAATCGTTATTTAAATTTAGAATTACAAGGTTCAGCGTTTTTAAAAGAACGTAAAATTCCTAATTTAATTTTTCATGAAGTATCAAAAGATGTTAATAAACCTACAAATAACAGCGCTTCTTTAATTCAAAAAGTTTAATTAATCTCTAAAATTAACAAAATCAATTGGAAGACCTATATCAATTCCTTTGATTGCAGCGATAGCTTCTTGAAGATCATCTTTCTTTTTGCCATCTACTCTTAATTCATCGCCTTGGATTTTAATTTGAATTTTAAGTTTAACTTTTTTAATGTCAGCAATAACTTTTTTAGCATTTTCTTGGCTAATACCTTCTTTTAATTCACTGACTTGTCTAATCGATCCTCCTGAGGCTCCTTCAGAACTTTTAACTTCTAAAACCCTTGGATCTACTTTTCTTCTAACTAAATGTGTTTGTAACAATTCGTTTACTTGCTTTAATTTTAATTCATCAGGGGCAATGGTAGTCACCGTTTTATCTTTTCGTTCAATTGAAATATGAAGTCCCTTAAAATCATAACGGTTACTAATTTCTCTTAAACAATTAGCTAAAGCATTATCAAATTCTTGATAATTAATTTTGCTTATTACATCAAATGACGGCATTATTTCTCTCTATAATAATGTAATTTTCGATTATTTTATAACTAAAATTTGTTTACCTGGAGTAGAAAATATAATACCGTTTGATTATGAATCTTAACCTTTTTACTCATTGTCATAGACTAGCTAGAGTTGGCTTGAGTACGAAGTTATCATCTAATCTATTTAATTTATTACTTCAAAAAATAGACTGTAAAAATCATATAATTTCTTCAACGCCCACGAAATTGTAATCACTTCTTTATTAAAAAAATTAATTTTAATTAAAGGAGAATTATGGAAATAAAAAATATTGTAAACTTAAGAGATTACCCAATTGATCAGACAGGATCTAGAGAGTATAAAGATTTAATTGTTAAAAATAGAAAGCTACTTGATAAAGACGGATGCTGTGTACTTCCAAAATTTGTACTTAGCGAATCTTTGAAAAGAATGAAGGAAGAAGTTGAAAGAAATCTTCCTAAAACTCATTGGACTAAAGATCATCATAACCCTTACTTTTCAAAAGATGATGAAAATTTATCTAAAGATCATCCAAAAAGAGTTTTTTCATTTCGAGAAAGCGGATACATCAATTCAGATGATTTAGAAGAGCAATCTGATTTAAATAAAATTTACGAGTCTGAAGAAATGCTAAAATTTGTTTCAGATAGTTTAGGAGTTTTTCCTCTTTATAGATGGTCGGATCCTTTAGGAAAAAATCCATATAGTATCATGCATAAGGATCATTACTTTCCTTGGCACTTTGATGGAAATGAATTTACATTAAGTATTTTAGTTCAAAAAGCTGAAAAGGGCGGATTGTTTGAATACTCACCAGATTTAAGAAGTGTTGAAAATGAAAACTTTGATGAGGTTACTAAAGTTCTTCGAGGTTCAAGAGACAAAGTTAAATCATTAGACCTTCAGCCAGGTGATCTTCAAATATTTAAAGGAAGATTTTCTATGCACAGAGTAACAAAAATAGAAGGGAATACTTCTCGTTACATTGCATTACCAACATATGTAAAAGATAGTTACAGAGTAAATAAACCTGAACATTCTAAACAAGTTTACGGTAAAGCACTTCCAATTCATTATGAGAGAAATAATGTTGAGGTAGATGGGTTAATGGATTGATATGAATATAGGTTTTATTGGTTTAGGAAATATGGGTATGCCGATGGCATTAAACTTACATAAATCTAAAAGAATAGATTTATTGGGTTATGACGTAAGTCCTAAATCTTTAAAAGAATTTAAATCTAAAAAAGGAAAAGCAACAAGCTCATTAGATGAATTAATCAAGTTTTCTGATGTTATTGTTACCTGCGTTCCTGGACCAAAACAAATTAAATTATTATCAATTGGTAAAGGTAAAATCATTGATCAATTAGTTAAAAATAAAATTTGGATTGATTGTTCTACCAATTCTTTAACTTGCTTTAATCTTTTAAAACAAAAGTTAAGTAAAAAAATAAATCAATTTGTTGATGCAACGATATCAGGTGGAAATTTAAAGGCTCAGTCAGGAGACTTGTCAATATTTATTGGAGGTAATAAAAAGACAGTTAATAAGCTTAAGTTTGTCTTTAATATACTGGGTAAAAACATCTATTATCTAAATAAACCAGGTGCTGGTTATGCTGCTAAAATTGCACAAGTTAGCCTTTGTTATTTAAATTATTTATCATTATCAGAGTCGTTGATGCTTGGAGTAAAGTCAGGCATTAAACCAAAAAAAATGTTAGAGATAATCGATAAAAGCGCAAGTGGAGGCTACACTTCAACAAGATATGGCCCAAATATGATTAATGGAGATTATGACCCATCATTCTTTTTAGGTTTATCAATCAAAGATTTAAATCTTGCTAATGAAATCATTAAACTTCAAAAACTAAAACTACCAATCATGAACTTAACTTCAAAAATTTATAACAAAGCAATTAAAAAATACGGACCGAATTCTAATCACTTAAAAGTGATTAAAATTTTAGAACAAAATAATAAATTAACTTTTTCAAAGGAGGGACGATGAAAAATAATATAAGTGAAGCAGATTGGAAAGTAAGAGTAGATCTTGCAGCCATGTTTAGATTAACCAATATGATGGGTTGGGACGATACGGTTTGGAACCATATAACTGCAAGAGCACCAGGAACGGATCATACTTTTTTTATGCATGAGATGGGGTTGTTATATGAAGAAGTAAAAGCATCAAACCTAATTAAAGTAGATGAACATGGTAAAGTTTTAGAAGGACCTGAAAAAGCTAATACTGCAGGTTTTATTATTCATAGTGCTATTCATCTAAATCATCCTGATGCAAAATTTGTCTTTCATGCACATCCTCCTTCAGCTTTAGCTGCAACGGCGTTGAAAGATGGTATTCCTCATTTAGTTCAAGATAGTTCAATGCTTTATGGAAAAGTTGGTTACCATGAGTGGGAAGGACTATCGATTAATAATGACGAGAGAGTAAGAATTGCTGAAAACATGGGAGATAATAAGGTTTTGATTATGAAAAATCATGGTCTCCTTACTGTTGGTACAACGGCAGGAGAAGCTTTTATGAATATGTATTATGCAATTAGAATGTGTGAAGTTGCAGTACAAGCAACTGCATCAGGTTTACCTCTTGAAAGAGCAACAGAAGAAATGTGGAAATTATCTCAAAAACAATATGATTTATTTTCTCCAGGTTTAAACGAGTGGCCAGCATTACTTAGAAGATGTGATGCAAAAGACCCATCTTATAAAGAGTAATGACGAAAATTAATTCTTTAGATGATATTGTAAAGAATGGCCTTTGTATTGGCTGTGGTCTTTGTAAAAGTATTGCAGGTAATTCTCTTGAAATGGAGATGAGTGACAAAGGTAATTTAGAACCTAAAGAATTAACACCAATTACAAATGAAACTTTAGAGAAAATTAAAAAAGTTTGTCCTGGAGTGATTGCCGAAGGACCTGAAGATCATGAGGAAAATGAAGGATCCAATAAAGACTTGGTTTGGGGAAATTATTTTGATTTATATTATTCATGGTCCACAGATCCAAAGATTAGATTTCAAAGTTCTACAGGAGGTTTGTTAAATGGTTTGTCTTTATATTTATTAGAAAAAAAGAAAGTTGACTTTATTATGCATACAGCAGGGGACAAAGATAACCCTATGCGAAACATTGTAAAATATAGTTATAATAAAGAGGACTTAATTAACTGTGAAAGTAGATCAAGATATGGTCCATCCTCACCTTTAAGTGAATTTCATAAAGCTTTAGATAAAAAACAAACCTTCGCTTTTGTTGGCAAACCCTGTGATGCAGGAGCTATCAAATTACTCGCTAAATCAGATAAAAGAGTTGATCAGTATTGTAAATATATATTCACTCTTGTTTGTGGAGGTTTTCAAGAACTTACTAAATCACAAGAATTTATTGATAGTTTTAATGTCAAAGAACAAGAGTTAGAAGAATTTAGATATAGAGGATTTGGTAACCCTGGAAGAATGTATATTAAAACAAAAGATCAAAGAGAGTTTGATAAAGATTATAATTCTTTTTGGGGTGATGAAAGTAATTGGAAAGTTCCATTTAGATGTAAAATATGCCCCGATGCTATTGGAGAAAGTTCAGATATTGCGGCACTAGATACGTGGAGGGGTGGTTCACCTAAAGGAGAAGATGAAGGTTTTAATGCTGCAGTGATGCGAACCAAAAAGGGAGTTAAAGTTTTTAATGAAGCAGTAGAAAGTGGATACCTTGTTAAAGGAGATAAAGTAACCATTGAAGATATTAAAGATTTTCAACCTCATCAAACCAGTAAAAAACAAGCAGTTTATGCAAGACACTTAGGAATGAAAAATAATAATGTGACGACAATTACAACTAAAAACCTTAGAATAGAAGAATTATACAAATTAAATAATGTTGAATATAACAAACAACAGGAAAAAGGGGTTAGTCAAAGATTAAATAAAAAATGATTGAGTTTATAGATATATTTTTTAATCAATATTTAAGGATTTTAGTAGGTATTGTACTGATTGGTCTTATTTTGTTTTCTTTATATTACAAATTTAAAGACAAAAAGTAACAGAATGTAGGGTTGTGAACCATTTAATATTCATTTAAAATTTAAAATATGCTTAGTTATATAATACCTTTTTTAATTTTAATTCTTGTTGTTGTATTTATTCATGAATATGGACATTATTATTTTGCAAGAAAATATGGTGTAGGTGTAACTGATTTTTCAATTGGGTTTGGTAAAGAATTATTTGGTTGGAACGATAAATTTGGAACAAGATGGAAAATTTGCGCAATTCCTTTAGGTGGATATGTAAAATTTTTTGGAGATAGAAATGTTTATTCACAAGCTGACCATCAAGAAATTTTAGAAAAATATAACGAAGAAGAACGAGAGAAATTATTTATTTTAAAACCTTTATACCAGAGAGTTTTAATTGTATTTGGTGGTCCATTAGCTAATTTTTTACTAGCTTTAGTAATATTTTTTTCAATTTATACCTTTGTAGGTAAAGATTTTACTCCTGCAGTCATTAATGAAGTCCAAAAAGATAGTCCAGCAATGGTAGGTGGGTTGAAAGCTGAGGATATAATTTTAGAAATAGACGGTAATGAAGTTAAAAGCATTATGGAGGTTTCTAAATTTATCACCATGTCTACTGGTGATTTTATAGATTTTAAAGTTAAGCGTTCTTATGATGAATTAATACTAAAAGTTAAACCCAATATAGTTGAAGGTGATGATGGATTGGGAAACAAAATAAACAAAAGAATGGTTGGTATTAAGCTTGGGGCTTATAATAATAAAGTTAATCATGTTAAATTAGGACCTGCTCAGGCTTTATATCATGCAGGTTATGAAGTTTATTTTGTAAGCGTTTCCTCATTAAAATACATCGGAGGAATGATTTTAGGTAAAGCAGATACTTCTCAATTAGGAGGCCCAATTAGAATTGCAAAGATATCAGGACAAGTAGCAACCTTTGGAGTGTTGGCTTTCATTAGCATGATGGCTTATATTTCAATAAGTTTAGGACTTATTAATCTATTTCCAATACCAATGTTGGATGGAGGACATCTGATGTTTTATGCATTTGAGAAAGTTTTAGGCCGACCTTTATCTCAAAAAACTCAAGAAGGTTTTTTTCGAATCGGATTGTTTTTGTTGCTATCATTAATGTTTTTCACCACATTTAATGATCTAAAAGACCTAGGTTTATTTAGATAATTCACATTCTAAAAAGTTTAAAAAAGTCAACAAATCCAACGTTTATTTAAGTTTCTACAAGATATTGTGTGTTTAAAAAAACTAAACACTAAAAAAAAGCTTGATTTATCAACGTTTATGGCAAGTATAAATATTAACCAACAAAACCGGAGCTAAAATGAACAAAAAACAACTAATTGCTAAGCTTTCTGGCTCATTAAATTTGAGCAAAGCAGATGCTGAGCGAACTTTTGATACAATTACCAACACTATTTTAGATGCTCTAAAAGGTGATGATTCAGTAAAAATTGCTGGATTTGGTACGTATAAAGTTGCTAAGAGAAAAGCAAGAGTTGGAAGAAACCCTAGAACGGGTGAGCAGATTCAAATTGCTGCTTCTCAAAAGGTAAAATTCTTACCAGCTAAAGCTTTAAAAGAAGTATTCAACAGATAATATTTTTTTTTAACAGCCCTAACGTTTTCAAAACACGTTCAGGGCTGTTACTATATGCAAAAACTGCATAGCCAATTTTCCTAATCAGCGTTAGTTTTTAAATTTATTAAATTTATAAACCACCACTTTAACAAGTGGAGGTCTTATGACTAAAATAATAAAGAGAATATCTGCACCGCTTCTTAGTTTGGTATTTTTACTAAACATGAGTAGCGCAGGTATGGCAGAGACAACAGTTTCTGCTGAAGTGGGGTTTATATTTAATACTCTACTATTTTTAATTTGTGGTTTCCTTGTCATGTTTATGGCAGCAGGTTTTGCAATGTTAGAATCTGGAATGGTAACTTCAAAAAGTGTTTCAGTAATTTGTGCAAAGAACATTGGTCTTTATGCAATTGCTGGAATTATGTTTTGGCTAGTTGGTTACAATCTAGCTTATGGTATTCCTGAAGGCGGATATATTGGATCATTTGTTCCATGGTCAGATGCGAGTGCAATTGACACTGGATATTCAGATGGATCTGATTGGTTCTTCCAAATGGTATTCTGTGCAACAACAGTTTCAATTTGCTCAGGTGCTATGGCTGAAAGAATCAAGTTATGGCCGTTCTTTTTATTCGCAGCTATTTTAGCTGGAATTATTTATCCAATCGTAATGGGTTGGCAGTGGGGTGGAGGCTGGTTAGCAGAACTAGGCTTCTCAGATTTTGCTGGTTCAACTTTAGTACACTCAACAGGTGGTGCTGCTGCTTTAGCAGGTATCATGTTGTTAGGTGCTAGAAGTGGAAGATTTGACAGTAAAGGTCAGCCAAAAGCTTTAGCACCTTTTGCTGCATCTTCAATCCCATTAGTAACAATAGGTGTGTTTATCCTGTGGTTAGGTTGGTTTGGATTTAATGGTGGTTCACAATTAGCATTAGGAACTTTTGATGATGCAGTTGCGATCTCATCAATATTTATCAATACAAATCTTGCAGCCTGTGGTGGAGTAATGGCCGCTGGTATCATTACAAGATTAATGTATGGTAAAACAGATGTTATTCAAATGTTAAACGGAGCAATTGGTGGTCTAGTAGCTATCACTGCTGAACCTTTAGCACCATCACCATTCGCTGCAATTTTAATTGGAGCAGTTGGTGGATTAATCGTAGTGTTTGGAACTAAATTATTATTTAGCTTTAAACTTGACGACGTTGTAGGTGCAATTCCAGCTCACTTATTTGCTGGTATTTGGGGAACACTTGCGGTGCCATTAACAAATGCTGATGCATCGTTTAGTGCACAATTAATTGGTGTACTTTCAATTAACATTTTTGTGTTTGCTGTGTCCTATGTAATCTGGTCAATAATGAAAGCTACGTTTGGAATTAGATTAAGTAAAGAAGCTGAAACCAAAGGTACTGACGTTACAGAAACAGGAGTAATAGCATACGCAATACGTGACTAATTGCATGCAATGCAATATAGAGGCTCTTCGATCTCCATGTCGTTATCTCATTGAAGAGCCTCTGTAAAAAAAAATTAACTAAAATCTCTCTCTCTAGTTAGTTAACTAAAGGCCCCAGAAATGGGGCCTTTTTATTTTATACATGTTTAAATAGCATAACTCGTTTGCCTTATAAGCAATTCTTTATTTCAAAAATTTTTATAAAAGACACTTCTTAACAAGGAGAGATAATGACTCAAATTCTAAAAACTTTTATTATAAGTTTAATATCTTTATTAAGCTTATCAAATTTTGCTTCAGCAGAAACAACAATGTCAGCTGAAGGACAATATATTTTTAACTCACTTGGATTTTATCTTGGTGGTGTATTAGTTGCTTTTATGGCTGCAGGTTTCTGTATGCTTGAAAGTGGATTAGTAACAACAAAAAGTGTATCAACAATTGCAGCCAAAAATATTGGTAAATTTGCAATTTGTTCATTAATATTTTTTCTATGTGGTTATAATTTAGCTTACGGTATTCCAGAAGGTGGTTTTATTGGATCTTTTTCAATGTGGAGCGATTCTTCTGAATTAGCTACTGGTTATTCAGATTATTCAGACTGGTTCTTTCAAACAATGTTTGTATGTGCAACTGCTTCTATAGTTTCAGGAGCTGTAGCTGAAAGAATTAAAATTTGGCCTTTTTTTATCTTTGCTGCAATCATGGCTGGAGTAATTTATCCAATTTCAATGGGTTGGCAGTGGGGTGGAGGTTGGTTAGCAACTTCAGGCTTTTCTGACTTTGCTGGATCAACTTTAGTTCATGCGTGTGGTGGTGCCGCTGCGTTAGCGGGTGTTATAGTTTTAGGTGCAAGAGAAGGAAGATTCTCAAAATCAGGTGAAACTAAATCTTTAGTACCGTTTGCTGCATCTTCAATTCCATTAGTAACACTTGGAACATTTTTACTTTGGTTTGGTTGGTTTGGTTTTAATGGCTTTAGCCAATTAGCTATGGGAACTTTTGATGATGTTAATGCAATTAGTAAAATTGCAGTCAACACTCATTTAGCAGGTGCCGCTGGTACAGTTGCTGCAGCAGTTGTAACAAGATTGCTTGGTGGAAAAACTGATATCGTTATGATGTTAAATGGTGCATTAGCTGGATTAGTTGCAATCACAGCTGAACCTTTAACTCCAAGTCCTGTATTAGCAATTGTAATTGGAGCTATTGGATCATTGATTATGTACTTTGGTACAAAATTTTTAGAAAGTAAAAAAATCGATGATGTAGTAGGTGCAATTCCTGTGCATATGTTTGCAGGTATATTTGGAACTTTAGTTGTTCCAATAAGTAACCCAGATACAAATTTTGGAACTCAATTAACTGGTGTAATTGCTGTATGTTTGTTTAGCTTCATACTTTCTTACATTACTTTTAGAGTTCTTAAACAAACTATTGGTCTTAGAATTAGTGCTCAAGCTGAAAAACTTGGAACTGATGTTGCGGAAGTTGGAGTTAAAGCTTACGCAATAAGAGACTAAAATATCTCTCTATATATTAAAGGCTCCTTAGAAATAAGGGGCCTTTTTTATTTTTTAACAATATTTTGAAGAGTTTCTAATACTTCTTTAGCGTGGTCTTTTACTTTAACATTATTCCAAATTTTGATTATTTTACCTTTTTTATCGATTAAAAAAGTAGTTCTAACTATACCCATAAACTCCCGTCCCATGATT
>NZ_JBNAIL010000005.1:0-40635 GCF_052048195.1 Candidatus Pelagibacter sp. HIMB123
TTTTTAAAACTTTTATTTCTTCATCAGCCAATAGATCAAATTTGATTTTGTATTTATCTCTGAATTTGTCATGACTTTTTAAACTATCTTTAGAAATTCCTAAAATTTCACAATTCAACTTTTTAAATTTCGGAAGCAGCTTATTAAAATCATTGGTTTCAATTGTACACCCTGGAGTGTCATCTTTAGGATAAAAATAAATAATTACATAATTTCCTATTGAATCTTTTAGAGAGAATTCTTTTTTATTTGTAGATGGTAATTTAAAAATTGGTGCTTTTGTATTTTCTTTAATCATGTATTTCGTTCTCCTCCCAAAGTTTTTTGTAATCAATTAATGGTGACAAGCCGTAACTTGAATTAATATTTGTTAGATGTAGTGATAAACTTTTTAAGGGAGAAATACAAATTTCTTTTGAATATATTTCATTTAAATATTTTTCAAATGGATCGTGTCTATCTAAACAATTCTTATAAAAGTTATCCCAATATTTATTTAATAAGTTTTTAGTTGTCAGGAAGGTGCATAGAGTTTTATCTACAGTTCTCCAATGACGTTTATTTCCAATCAAAACATTTGTTTTTTCATTATTCATGTAAAGATAAGGATAATCAGATGGACACATAAAAATATCCTTATTTATTTGTGATGCAATTCTTTCATAAGAAGCCACCATTTCCTCCAACATTGGTTCAAAATGTAAATAATCATCCTCAATAAAGTAAATTAAATCTTCACCAGTATCTTTTCCAATCTCAAAACTTTGAAGTAAACTTGCAAGGTTTGCAAAAGTTTCTTTGTTTTTTTGCTCTGATATTTCCTTTTTATATTTTGAGTAATCTAAATTAATTATCTCTATATTATTTCCATCAATTATTTTTTTTATTATATTTAGGTTTTCAGTACTTGAATTATCATCAACAATTATTGTTTTAACATTAATGGTGGGGTGTTTATTTTTTAAAAAATTAATTGATCTAATAAGTGAATTTAATGATCTTTTAGTATATTCAATTTTTGGATACTCAAATAACCTTCTTCTATTTTGATCCCAAATCTCAATATCTGTATTCATCCTTAGAACAATCAGTATTGAATTTACTTTTTTTGTAATTTTGACTTCACCCAAAGGTAAAACTATAGATTTTTCATTTAAAATCGATAGTTCTTCATTTAATTCCTTTCCTAATGTTGGGGACGAAAAATTATTTTGATCTAAAATTTCGTATCCTAAAAATTTACAGATTTTGATAAAAAATTTTTTCATAATGTGTTATAGGTTTTATAATATTATGGTCATTAAATCATTACAAACTCTAGTTGGTGAAACTTTAAAAGAGATTAAAACAATTAATGCAGATGAAGCTTATCAAATGGTCCAAGATAAAAATTGTAATCTAATCGATATAAGAGAAAGTAATGAGCTAGAAAACACAGGTAGTGTTGAAGGTGCAAGTCATATTCCAAGAGGAATGCTTGAAGTATATTTAGATCCTAATAGCCCTGTATTCCAAAATGGACAATTAGACCAAAATAAAGAATTTGTTTTATTTTGCGCAGGAGGAGTAAGATCGGCTTTAGCTGTAAAATCTTTAAAAGATATGGGATATCAAAAAGTATCACACATTGATGGTGGGTTTGGTTCTATAGCTAGTAGCAAATTTAAAATAATTTAATTAGCACTAAATTCTTCTAAAGCATATTCAAGTCTATCTTGTCCCCAAAAAATTTTATTATTTACTATAAAGGTAGGAGTTCCAAAAACTTCTTTTTCAAAAGCATCTGTAGTTAATTTAATTAATTTATCTTTAACTGATTGTTCTTTTATAGATTGAAAAAATTTTTCACTATCAATATTTAAATCTCTTATTAATTTAGACATATTCTCAACATTTGATAAGTCATAATTATCTTTCCAGTAAGCATCAAAAAAACAATTCAAGTAATCGTTTTGCTTATCCTTACTAACACTAATATATCCCCTCATTATATTTAAAGAATTTATTGGAAAATTAGAATTCCATTTGAATTCAATGTTATTTTTTTCAGATACCAAATTGCAATCGTTAATATTATTTCTTAATTTATATTTATTAAATGCAGGAGAATCAATTCCAGCTAATTTATGAATACCTCCTAAATAAATTGGTTTGTAATTAAATATGATATTTTTATGCTTAAGAATTTTTTTGTGTGCGATATATGCATAGGGGCTAATTATATCGAAATAAAAATCTATATGATTACTCATATAAACTAATTCTTTTTGCGTAAAAGATTCTAATTATCCAATATAAAAATAAACCTATAGGTCCAATTAAATAAGTTATAATTAATGGCACAGCCATCAAAACTTTATTTATAGAAAACTTTTGAGAATCTTTAACAATCCAGCCACCAATAAATAGGTTTATTGCTATGAAATGAGTCCAAAATATCATTATGTATAAATGGTCTTCAAACAATCTAGATAATTCACTAAGACCAAGATAAAGAGAGAAATTTCCATAAAAATCATAACCAATTAAATAAGATTTATATAAAATGAAGATATACACACCACTTAATATGAAAAATGGAAAAATTGATGTTACAAAAATTCTACTTAAATGTGATTGAGGAAACACTATTAAGATAAACCAAAAAGGTAGAACTCCAAGGTTGATCCACATATAAAGGGTCTCAATTGTGAAATAAGTATAAATTTGTTCAATCATTTAGATATATTATATTAAATCTAACAATGATTCCTATAAGAAATAGAAAAAAAACACTTCAAGTAACTGTCGATGAGATGCGTAATTTCGCCTTTGCTTATGTTGAAAAGTACGCCCCTTCAAAACAACAACTTAAAACTTATTTATTAAAAAAATACATGAAACTATCAGCGTCTGATGTAAGAAAAAAAGATGTAAATAAACTGATTGATATTGTTTTGTCCGATCTAGAAAAAAACAAATTTATAAATGATCAATTTTATTCTGAAAGTAAAGCCAAAAGTATGATCCAAAGAGGAAACTCAATTAATAAGATTAGAAATTATTTAATTGGAAAAGGAATTAACGAAATATTTATTAAGGATACAGTTGAAAAAATAAAGGAAGATAATTCTGATCAAGATTTTTTTTCAGCAATAAAATTATGTAAAAAGAAAAGAATTGGCCCAGCTAGAGCAGAGGATAATAGAACTTTATTTTATAAAAAAGATATATCTCTACTTGCAAGAAATGGTTTTGATTTTGAAACATCAAAAAAAGTAATGGATATAGAAAAAGATGAATATTTAAAAATAATAAATCTACTTTAACTTTTTATCTTTTTCTTCTTTTACAAGTTCATTTATTTTATTTCTTATATAATTTTTTACGAAAACAAACACTAACAATCCAAAAATTGAAACAGATACAATAATTATTAATATTATTCTTAATTGTTCATCCATTATAAAATATTTTTATTTTTCAAAATTATACTTGGATTTTTTAAATCTTTTTTACCGTACAAAATTTCATTTCCCTCAAAATCAGTTACAGTTCCACCTGAATGTTCTAAAATTGCATGACCAGCTGCTATATCCCACTCATATGCTCTGGGTTCAGCAACATAACCATCGTATTCACCAGCAGCAACGACACAAAATTTTAAGGAACTTTTCATTCTTACATTTTCTTTTACTCTCAAATCATCATAAATTTTTTGAATTTCAGGTTTTATTTTAGTTGAGTATGAAATAAATTTTAAATTTTCTGATTTCTTAGCAGGTATATTGCTTAAGTTTATTTTTTTACCATTGCTTTGCTCAAAAGCACTACCTTTTTCATATGAATAAAACATTCTTTTTTTTGCAGGAGCATTAATTAATCCTGCAACAGGTCTATTATTAATTATCAAACCAGCATTAATAGTAAATTCTTCTAAATTATTAATATAATCATAAGTTCCATCAATTGGATCAACAAGCCAGAAATCTTTTAAATTTAGGTTATCTTTATTTTCAGAGGTTTCCTCTGAGATGATAGGTAAATTAGGAGTAACCTCAGAAATTTTGTTTGATATAAATTTATTTACTTCCAAATCACCATTACTTACTGGCGTATTGTCTGATTTTATTTTTTTTATCAAACCCTTTTCTCTTAATTGAATTGCCAAATTTCCAGCCTCTAAAAAATTATCAATTAAATTTTCAACAACTTCTTTTAAGTTCACCTTTATTTTCCTAGTTTTATTAGTTCAACGTTTTTTGCGTTAATTACTTTTTTTCCAGCATTTTCAAAATTAACTGTCACTTTATCATTGATTATAGATTGCACTTGCCCAATTCCCCATTCTTTTTTTTGAGGATTTGTGACTTTGTCACCTGGTTCATAATCTAAAATCATTTAATTTAATTTATATTGTAAATAAGTATAAATACCACCTTATGAATAAAGATTTAAATTCTATCGGTTTAGACAAAAAACCTTCAGATACTACTGTAGTTGTTGCTATGTCGGGTGGAGTAGATTCTTCCACTGTAGCAGGCATCATGAAAAAGGAAGGTTATAATGTAATTGGTATAACTCTAAAACTTTATGATGATGGTAAAGAAGTTGCTGCGTCTAAACAATGTTGTTCAGGTCAAGATATTATGGACGCTAAACGTGTTGCACATAAGTTAGGTATAGAACATAAAATTTTATATTATCAAGATAAGTTTAAACAAGGAGTTATAGATAATTTTGTTGAGAGTTATTTAAAAGGTGAAACTCCAATTCCATGTGTTCAGTGTAATCAGACTGTAAAATTTAAAGATTTATTTGAAGTTTCAAAAGAGCTCAAAGCGGATGCGTTAGTTACGGGTCACTATGTAAAAAGTATTACAGAAAATAAAACTACTAATATGTATAGAGCTATAGATGAAAATAGGGACCAAAGTTATTTTTTATTCAACACAACTAGAGAACAATTAGATTATTTAAGATTTCCCTTAGGTGGAATGTTAAAAGACAAAACTAGAGAAATTGCAAAAAATTTAGATTTAAACGTTGCTGATAAACCCGATAGTCAAGACATCTGTTTTGTTCCAAATGGTGATTATGCTTCAGTAATACAAAAGTTCAGACCAGACTCTTTTCAGAAAGGAAATATAAAAAATTTAGACGGTGATGTAATTGGTGTTCATGATGGAATTATAAATTTTACAATTGGACAAAGAAAAGGAATTAAAGTTTCAGATAAAGAGGCCCTTTATGTGTTAAAGATAAATTCGGATAAAAATGAAATAATCGTTGGACCTAAAGAAAAACTTGGAAAAAAAACGATTTCTTTAAAGAAATTAAATCTACTAACAAATAAAGAAGATTTAGATCAAAATTTATTTGTTAAAGTTAGATCTACTGGAAGTCTTTTAGAGGCAAAAGTTGATCTCATAGATAACAACAATGCTAAAGTTAATTTAGTAGTTCCAGAAGATGGTATTTCACCTGGTCAGGCATGTGTTTTTTATCGTAAAGACCAGTTTGGCCATAAAGTTCTTGGCGGTGGTTGGATTAAAGAATAATAGAAAAATTATTTTTTCTTGTTTTTTCTTTTAGCTCTTCTCTTTTTAGACCCTTGTTTTCTTCGGCCTCTATGTTTTTTCGGGTAACTCATTTAGTCCTATTTTAATTTTATTGACGTTTTTCTTGGGATATAGCATTGTCTACATAACATATCAATTTTTTTATGGGAAATTCTTTCAAAACATTTCTTAAACATACAGCTAAAGATTTTCATAATCAGTCAGTAAACCCTCCAGTAGTTAGAGCTTCTACAATTATCTTTAAGTCAATGAAAGATATTAGAAAAACTCAAGCAAAAGCAATAAAGAATCCAACAGGCGGACATTATGATTATGGTAGGCAAGGAACATCGACTACTTATATATTGCAAAAAATTTTAACAAAGCTTGAGGAAAGTTATCATGTTTTTACTACACCAACAGGTTTTGGTGCAGTTTTTTTAGCTATATTCAGTGTAACCAGACCTGGAGACGAAATCATTGCTGCAGACCCTGTTTATAGTCCAACAAGATTATTAACTGAAAATTTTTTAAAAGAATTTAATATTAAAACGTCTTTTTATAATCCACATGATTTAAAAACATTAGAAAAAAGTATTACCAAAAAAACAAAGTTAATATTTGTTGAGAATCCAGGTAGCAACTCTTTTGATTTTCAAGATATTGGAAAAATTCTTTCTATTGCAAAAAAACATAAGGTTTTAACAGCGATAGATAACACTTGGGGAACTCCTTATTTCTTAAAACCTATCAAATTAGGTTTTGATATGTCTATTGTATCTGCAACAAAATATTACTCAGGTCACTCAGATGTAATGGGTGGTTCATTAGCTGTTAATAAAAAAGTATTTCCAAAAGTTAAAGCTGCTGAGAGGATTACAGGTTTAAGATTAGGACCTGATGATGCTTATTTAATTACAAGAGGTTTAAGGACTTTAGATGTTCGATTAGATAGACACAGAGAAAATGCAAAAAAAGTTGCAGAGTTTTTATCTAAATTTAAAAATATAAAATTACTCTATCCATATAAAAAAGACTCTTACAATTTTAGAATGTGGAAAAAATATTATTCAGGAGCATCTGGGTTAATGGGTTTAAAGATAAAATGCAAAAATATTAATTCTGTAAGAAAATTTGTTAATTCATTAAAATTATTTGGGTACGGTTACAGTTGGGGAGGTTTTGAAAGTTTAGCTTTACATCAAGAATATAGAGAGACAGGTAATAGAAAATTTTTAAAATTAGCAAAAGATGAGCATCTTGTGAGATTACATATTGGCTTAGAAGATCCTAAAGACCTAATAGCTGATTTAAAAAAGGCTCTAAAGTTTATCAAATGAGTTCTGAAAAATTTTTTACAAGCAAAAAAGCACTGATAACTTTAATTGCAGCTTCTTTAGTTGTGATTATTTCTTTAGGTATAAGACAAACATTTGGCTTATTTTATTTTGATTTCAATACAGATTTAGATATTTCAATTTCACACTTTGGATTTGTAATGGGATTACAGTTATTATTGTGGGGAGTATTTAGTCCTATTTTTGGATATATCACTGATAAATATGGTGGAGCAATTGCAATTATAATTGGTTTTTTATTTTATCTTGCTGGAGTATTACTTTTTAACTCTGGTTTTAATTCTAACGCATACTTTACATTAACAATTGGAGTATTAATTGGAATTGGATTAGGATCTACTGCAATTGGAATACCAGTATCAGTGGTTGCAAAACATTTTCCTGCCTCTAATAGAACTATAGCAACAGGAATAGTTACTTGTGCAGGCTCGTTCGGTTATTTTGTTTCACCATTACTTGTAAGATACTCTTTAATTGAAACAGGTTGGGAAAACACTCTATTTTATTTTTGTCTGTTGTTAGGGTTGGGTTTAATAGTTGCTCTATTTGTAAGTACACCAAAAATTCCTCAAGGAGTTAATCAAGATAACAATCAAACAGCAAAAGAGGCTCTAATGGAAGCATTTTCAAATAAAAGTTATATTTATCTTACCTTGGGCTTTTTTGTTTGCGGTTGGCATATTGCTTTAGTTGCAACACATATTCCTACTTATATGGCTGACAAGGGTTTGCCTGATTGGACTCCTGCAATGGTATTAGCTTTAATTGGCGCTTTTAATATGGTGGGCACTATAACAAGCGGGTACCTAGCAACACGATATAGTAAGAAAATTATCTTAAGTGCAATTTATCTTTTAAGAGGAGCTTCAATTATTTATTTTATTTTCTTACCACCAAGTGTTTTTAATTCAGTAGTTTTTGGGGTTACGTTTGGTTTCTTATGGTTATCAACGGTTCCACCAACCAATGGAATTGTCGCGCATATATTTGGAACCAAATACGTAGCACTTTTATATGGAATAGTATTTGTGAGTCATCAAATAGGATCTTTCTTGGGAGCGTATCTTGGTGGTGTATTTTATGAATTAACTGGAAATTTTGATTATGCATGGTACGGATCTATCGCATTATCAATTTTTGCAGGTTTGATACATTTACCTATAGTAGAGAAAGCAATTGAAAGAACTCAACCAGCATAAGTTTAAATTTAACCCTTATTTAGAAGATCTGTATCAATCAGATAAACCTTTAATTATTTATAAAGTAGATGATGGCTATAATATTTACACAGATTTTTCAAAAAAGATTATTTTAACAAAAAAAAATATACATAAATTCCTTAATTCGTTAGAGAAAAAAAAATATAAAAAAGAAACAGATTTATATCTTGGATTTTTTGGTTATGAAATTTTATGTAATTTGATTGGTATTAATTTAAAAAATAAAAAAAGAATAAATTTTTATAAAGGAATTTTTTATAAACCTGAGACTATAATTAAAATAAGGAAAGATATTAAAGTTATATCTAATATTAAAAAACATAAATTCAATTATCAATTTAACAAAACTCAAATACTAAGTCCTTTTAAGATAAATATTACTTATGCAAAATATAAAAAAATATTTGAATTATTTTCAAAAAAAATAAGACAAGGCGAGACCTATCAAATTAAAATTTGCACAAAATATAAGAATAAATCATTAATTAATCCTGTTAATTTTTTTTGGAAATTAATGCGTGTTAATGCATCTCCCGAGTCATTTATGATAAAAGATAAGGATTACTCTATAGTAAGTTGCTCTCCTGAAACATTAATTGATAAGAAAAAAAATAAAATAATTACCAAACCAATAGCCGGCACTTTTAAAAAAAAATTATTATCTAATAAAAATATAGCTCTTAAATATTTTAAAAATAACGAGAAAGAAACCAAAGAACACAACATGATAGTTGATATGGAAAGAAGTGATTTATCCAAAATTTGTAAACCAGGAAGTGTTAAAATACTCAAAAAAAAATATGTTGAGGAATATAAACATCTTTTTCATTACGTTACTTCAATTGGCGGAATATTAAATAAAAATATAAAATTGATTGATATCATTAAAGCAATGATGCCGGGAGGATCTGTAATTGGCTGTCCTAAGATAAGAACATTAGAACTTTTAAATAATCAAGAAAAAGAAAGTAGAAATATTTTTACAGGAAGTTTTGGACTTATTAAATTTAATCAAGATATGAAGTTTAATATTATAATTAGATCTATATTAAATTATAAAAATCAATCAGAGATCTCTGCTGCGTCTGGAGTAGTATTAGATAGTTCCCCTAAGAAAGAATTTAATGAAAATTATATTAAAGCAAAATCTTTATTGGAGTTATTTAAATGATTTATATTATAGATCATCAAGATTCGTTTACTTGGAATGTTGTTCATCAATTTGCAAAATTTGATAAAGTTTTTTGCTCAAATTATTACGAAGTAAATAATAAATTACTTGATAAAAGTGATGTGATCGTTTTATCACCAGGACCTGGATCACCAAAGAATTATCCTACTACTTCAAAAATTTATAAAAAATACAAAGGAAGAAAAAAAATTATTGGTATTTGTCTTGGTTATCAAATGATTTTGCATAATGAAGGAGGCAAAATAATACAACAAAAAAAAATTTATCATGGCTTTCAATCTAAAATAAAAACAAATAATCAAAGTAAAATCTTTAAAAACAATCAACAGTTTAAAGTTGGAAGATACCATTCATTAAAATTAATGGAGCCATTTAAATCGAATTCAATTAAAATAACTATGAGATGTAGTAAAACAAAAATACCAATGGGACTTGAGGATAATCAAAATAAAATATATGGATTTCAATTTCATCCAGAATCTTTTTTAACAGAAAATGGCAACACTCTTATTAAAAAAATCTTATCAGCTTAGTAATCTTAAAGAAGTTAATTTCAATGATCTTTGGGGGTCTAGAGGTGTATTCACCACAATGCGAATGGTTGGAAAACCTCCTAAGTTAATACTTTTAAAACCACATTTAGAGAACTTAATAAAATCTACAAAAAAATATGGAATAAGAAAAAACAATTTAAAAAGCATTATTAAAGATTTAATTAACAAAAATACTTTATACAAAGGTTCTGACAATTTATTTCGTATAGCTTTAAATAAAAAACTGATATCAGTCTCAATTAGAAAAAGACCAAAACCAAAAAGTAATTTTAATCTTTTATTGTTTAAATATAAACGAGTAGAACCAAATTACAAAAATCTCTATTATAAAAAAATATTGGCAAAATTAAGCAAGGTTGACTCAACTAAATTTGATATTGCTTTAGTAGCAAATGATAAAATTTTAGAAACTGGTACTTCAAATTTAGTTTTTGTGAAAAATGGAAAGATTTTTTCACCTAAAAAAAATTGTTATTTTGGAAATACACTTAAATTTATAAGCAAGAAAATTAAAATTAATTTTAAAGATATTTCTATTAAATCAATTTATGATTATGATGAAATAATTCTTATTGGATCTGGTAAAGGAGTAACATCAGTTTCAAAAATAAATGAACTTAAATGGAAGAGAAGAAAGAGTAATTGCTACACTAGGTTAAATAAAATATACAATTCTCTTGTTTAAATATGAAAGATCCAAACAACCCTTGTATATTTTGTAAAATCAGAAAAGAAGAGCTCCAGTTTGAAAACCAATTAGCTTATTCATCTACAGATAGCTATCCTGTCTCAGAACTTCATAGTCTTATAGTTCCTAAAAGACATGTAGAAACATATTTTGACCTTACTAAAGAGGAAATTCAGGCATGCAATGAGTTGATTTTAAAAACTAAAGAAAGAATTTTAAAACAAGATTCTAGTGTTGAAGGTTTTAATATAGGCACGAATGCAGGAAAATCTGCAGGCCAATCAATTATGCATTGTCATATTCATCTAATTCCCAGAAGAGAAGGGGATGTGGAGAATCCTCAGGGTGGAGTTAGATCAGTGATTCCTAACAAACAACACTACAAACGTAAACTCTGAGTTGTTATTAAAGACAAATTGACCAATACTTTTGGTTGAACTCTATAAATATCTAGAATAGAAAACCTTAAATTAATTTAATTTTATTTTACAAGAGTATTAAAAATGTTTGTAACAAATCCTTTTTCAATTTTAGCTGAAACAGTTCCATCTATAGTCATGCAAGGTTTTGTGGTGTTAATGGTTTTATTAATTGTTGCAGGCACTCTTTTAGACATAATTCATAAAAAGAATGTGAAATACTTTTTTGAAAACGCCAAGAAAGCAAAAAAAAATGCGACCAAAGAACTAACGACTGGTGAAAGAATTGCAGTTGTTTCAAAAACAATTGCATACGACATCGGGACTACATCAGAACTAGGGGCGGGTAAAAGAAGAATAGCACACGTTCTTGGTATGTATGGAACTATTTTGTTTTGGATTGGCTCTGTTGTGATGATATTTTGTTATTCAGCAGCAAATGCGGAAACTCCAACTATTTGGCCAATGATCTGGCATGTAGGTGCTTTGATGACTATCTTGGGTGGATCGTGGTTTTGGTTTTTCTTAAGAGTTGATGTTTATTCTGAAGCGCAACCTTGGTACAGAATTATTAAAGCTGACTTATTTGTATTAGCTCTGATTGCAACTTCTTTAACTGGATTTATTTGGTCATATCTTCAAAGTTTAAATTTAGAAGGAAGATGGGATGCAAATTTATTTTTAGTATTATTTGTAGTTTCAAATCTAGTTTTATTTGGAGGAGTTTATTGGTCTAAGTTTGCACATATGTTTTATAAACCCGGTGCAGCAATACAAAAGAATTTAGCTGAAGCAGATGGATCTAGAGATAATTTACCACCACCTGCAGATGCGCCTGAACAATTTGGTTTGGGTATTAAAAGAGAACAACCTAAACATTATTAATTATGATAAAATTAAAAAAGGAGAGAGAATAATATGTCAACATTTGTTTACATGACAAGGTGTGATGGCTGCGGTCATTGCGTAGATATTTGCCCATCAGATATAATGCATATCGATGAAAACATTAGACGTGCAAAAAATATAGAACCTAACTTTTGTTGGGAATGTTATTCTTGTGTCAAAGCTTGTCCTAACCACGCTATTGATGTCAGAGGATATGCAGACTTTGCTCCAATGGGACATAGCGTAAGAGTAAGAAGAGAAGAAGAAAAAGGAACGATTTCTTGGAAAATTAAATTCAGAAATGGTACCGAAAAAAACTTTGTATCGCCAATTACAACTAAGCCTTGGGGAAAATTTATCCCAAAATTAGCTGAAGGAGATAAACCCAATCAAGGTGAAATAAACTCACAAAGATTATATACTGAACCAGAAGGATTAAATATAGATGGAGAGCTTCCATCTGTGCCTAAAGAGTCGTTCAAAAAGGGAGTTTACTATTAATGGCTAGTCATAAAACTCATTACGAAGATTGCGATATATTAGTTGTTGGTGGAGGTATGGCCGGTACTGGTGCTACCTTTGAAGCAAGACACTGGGGTAGAGACATGAAAATTGTTTGTGTTGAAAAAGCTAACATTGATAGAAGTGGAGCTGTTGCTCAAGGACTTTATGCGATTAACTGCTATATGGGAATGCAGTGGGGTGAAAACCAACCAGAAGATCACGTAAGATATGCAAGAAATGATTTAATGGGAATGGTAAGAGAAGATTTAGGTTACGACATGGCTCGTCACGTAGACTCTACAGTACATATGTTTGATGAATGGGGTCTACCTATGATGAAGAATGAAGAAACTGGAAGATACTTAAGAGAAGGTAAATGGCAGATTATGATCCATGGTGAAAGTTATAAACCTATTGTTGCTGAGGCAGCAAAAAAATCTGCAGATAAAATTTATAACAGAATAATGATTACTCATCTTTTAATGGACGAGTCTCAAGATAACAGAATTGGCGGAGCAGTTGGCTTTAATATGAGAACTGGTGATTTCCATGTATTTAGAGCAAAAGCGGTAATCGTTGCTGCTGGTGGAGCTTCGCACATCTTTAAACCAAGAGCGGTTGGAGAAGGAATGGGCAGAACTTGGTATGCGCCATGGAGTAATGGATCTGCATATGCATTACCCATTGCAGCAGGTGCAAAGATGACTCAAATGGAAAACAGAATTGTATTATGTAGATTTAAAGATGGTTATGGTCCAGTTGGAGCATATTTCCTTCATTTAAAAACCTATACTCAAAATGCTAATGGCGAAAATTATGAGAAAAAATGGTATGACCAAACTAAAGAGTTAGTTGGAGAATACATTGATCATCATCCAACACCAACTTGTTTGAGAAATCATGCGTTTATTCAAGAAGTAGCCGCAGGCGGTGGACCAATTCACATGGTAACTACTGAGGCCTTCCAAGACCCACATTTAGAAACAGTAGGTTGGGAAAATTTCTTGGGAATGACTGTTGGTCAAGCTGTTGTTTGGGCATCTCAAAACATTGATCCAAAATATACAAATCCAGAGTTAACTACATCTGAACCGTATGTAATGGGTTCACATGCTACTTGTTCTGGTGCATGGGTTAGCGGCCCTGAGGATTTGTCGCCACCAGAATATTTCTGGGGTTACAATAGAATGCTAACTATTGATGGTTTATTTGGTGCTGGAGATACAGTTGGTGGAAGTGCCCACAAGTTTTCATCTGGATCTTTTACAGAAGGTAGATTAGCTGCAAAAGCTGCTGTTAAATATATTGAAGACAAAAAAGCAGAAGGCGTTAAAGTTTCAGATAAACAATGTGAGGATTTCAAAACTGCAGTTTATAAACCACTAGAAAACTACACAGTTGCTAGAAATGAGATTACTGGTGGAACAGTTTCTCCAAGCTATATATCTCCAATTCAAGGTCTACAAAGATTGCAGAAAATAATGGATGAATATGTTGGTGGAATTACCTCAAATTACATGACTAATGGTAATATGCTGAAAAGAGGGCTTGAGTTGCTAGATTGGCTACAAGAAGACCTGGAACATGTTGGCGCTGAAGATTATCACCAGCTTATGAGAGCTTGGGAGTTAAAACACAGAGCTTTGACTTCTCAGTGTGTAACGGAACATACTTTATTTAGAGAAGAAACTAGATGGCCAGGCTACTATTACAGAGGTGACCATATGAAACTTGATGATGAAAATTGGCATTGTTTAACAGTTTCTAGAAGAGATCCTAAGACTGGTAAATTTAGTATGGAGAAAGTTCCTGTCTACCATATAGTGGATGAGAACGAGAAGAAAAAAGCTTCTTAGTAGATAATTTAATTAAATTACATGGATATTTTATCTAAATCAGATGATGAAATATATGAATTAGCTAAGCCTATTTGGGATAATTTGGTTAAATCATCTAATCTTAAAGATTATGGTGGCTTTACTAGAGATTTCTCTACTCAAATGCTTTTTGGCGCTAACGAAGTAGAGCTTGGAAAACAGTGGGCTAATAATAAGTTAATTACTAATCTTAAGGAGACTTTTGAACCTTTTGGTTGCCTTAGAAGAGGAGATCACATAACCGTTCTGATTAAACAAACAAATAAAGAGATCCCAGGAGAATTTCTTGGGAGGCTGGTCTTGGGTGTCGAGGACGATACGGTTAAGGTTTTTGGGGCTACCATCTATTAGACAAAAAAAATTGCTTAGCTTTAAATAATTGTTTGACAAATTTCGTTGTGGGTGTAATGACGGATTTAATGTTACTTTCTAACGTAAAAATTATTAACAAACTCTCAAATTTTAAAACCATATTTATTAAAGCAGGAATTATAGCGAGCTTAACAGCTTATTGGGGAGTGATTTTAGTTGGAACTTTTATCACTTTTAACTAAGTTGTTTTTTAACAACTTTTAAATTTTTTATGGAAGTATTTTTACCCATAGCTCAAGTTTTTATTAACCCTATCGAGATACTTTTATTAAGTGCAATTGTTGGAGTGCTTTCAGGTTTGTTTGGTGTTGGTGGTGGGTTTTTAATGACACCTTTTCTAATTTTTTTAGGAATACCACCTGCATACGCAGTTGCTAATGAAGCTAATAATATTTTAGCTACTTCAGTTTCTGGATCTACCACGCATTATTTAAAAAATACTTTAGATTATAAAATGGGTTCAATGATTGTGATTGGGGGTGTAATTGGAACTTCATTAGGAATTTACACATTTACTTATTTTAAAGGTATTGGAAAAATTGATACGGTCATCTCTCTGGCATATATGTATATATTAGCAATAATCGGAACTTTGATGCTTGTTGAAAGTTTAGGTGAAATAGATAAAGCAAAAAGAAACGTTGTTGTAAAAAAAAAATTACATGTTCACTATTGGATTCATGGTCTTCCATTAAGAATGAGATTTCCAAAGTCTAAATTATATGAGAGTATTTTTACACCAATTATAATTGGTCTATTAGTTGGTTTTATCGCAGCTATTATGGGAATAGGAGGTGCGTTTATTTTAGTTCCAGCAATGATTTATATAATTAAAATGCCTACTAAATTAGTTCCTGGTACATCTTTATTTGTAACAATTTTTGTAAGTGTGGTTGTTACTTTTCTTCATTCATTTAATTATGGATCTATAGATTTATTTCTAGTTCTTATGCTGGTTGTAGGATCTATAATAGGAGTTCAGGTTGGTCAAAAATTAGGAGAAAGAATTAATAGTTCTGGTTTAAGAGCTTTGTTAGCAATTTTGTTACTCATAGTGGGTATAGCGATAGCATACGATACATTTTTTGCAGAAAAAATTATAAGTGGAGCTGCAAAAGCCACTAGTTCAGATTTAAACTTCTTTTCTGAATTTATAATTGATTTTTCTAGAGAGATGCCTTTCTTTTATGGACTATTTACAATTATGTTTGCAATTATTTTAGGTGTAGGAGCTGCTTTTATAAGACGATTTATTTCAAATTTTAGAAAAAAATTATTAGTTAAATCTTAATTAAAATAATTTAGATATAATTCGATAGTTGTAATACAAACTAATCCAACAGTTGCCATACTTATAAAACCAACAACAAATGGTTTGTAACCCATATTTTTAATTTCTTTTAAGTTAGTGGAAAGACCTATTGCTGCCATCGCCATTGTTAAAAATATTTTTGAGGACAATTGAATACTCTCAATTATAACCAACCATTTGTAATTATTTGAGTACATTAGATCACCTAAATTTCTAATTATTATCATTGCTACAAAACCTAATACAAAGTAAGGAAAAATATCTATTATTGAGTACTTCTTTTCTGTAGTTTTTCCTCTATTATAAAGAAATGCAAATAAAGGGATCATTATAATCAAAAAGGTATTTCTTATTAATTTTGTGACTGTTGCGACATTTAAAGTTTCAGGACTATTAAACTGCTGGTCATAAATCAGTCCTGCAGCTGCAACTTGAGAGGTTTCATGGATAGAGGTTCCCAAAAATAATCCAATTAATAAAGGCTCGCTTTCGAAATAAAAGTTGGCAAAATACGGATAAATAAGCATCGAAAGAATTCCAAACAATGTAATATTAGCAATTGCATACGATACCTCATTTTTTTTTGCACCAATTACAGGAGCAGTAGCCATTATTGCAGTAGTACCACAGACAGTGCTACCTATTGATATTAAGTAAGCCATTCTTGTTGGTATTTTTAATTTTTTAATAAGAAGTTTAATTACTATTAGCACACTAATTATACAGATTATAATTAATGGAATTGCTATTGCTCCAAATTCTAAAAATTCAAACGGTTTCAATTGAATACCTAAGCAAATAATCCCTAGTTTAAGAATATATTTTTGTGTAAAATCTAATCCTCTTAAAAAACTTTCCCTAATTTGAAAAACATTTCCGAAAAACATCCCCAATAAAATAGCGATCATCGCAGTAGATATTGGGCTTTTTTCATAGCCTAATAACTCAATACCAATAATATTATTGAAACCTTGAGATAAAGTATAAAGAACGAATGCCAATATAATACCTGGCAATACAACCAGGTATTTTTTAAATTCCATGAAAGACTAAAGTTAATTAAGCACTTCTGTAAAGTTTAGTCATAACAAATTCTTTATGACCTAAAGCTTCAGCACAAGTTAATCTACCGTTTGCTACTCTTAGTGTAGTTTTAATTAATTCATCACCTGCTTCAGATAAATTCATTTCTCTTGAAAGAATTTTCGAAACATCACAATCGATATGTTCTCCCATACCTTTTACGGTTAATGGATTGGCTGTTAATTTAACAACAGGTTCAATTGGATTTCCAACGATATTACCTTGTCCAGTTGGAAATAAATGAATATTAAAACCAGCAGCAGCTTGAAGTGTCACACATTCTGCAGCAGCAGATGATGTATCCATAAAATATAAACCTTTTCCTTTAGTTGGTTCTTCAGCTGGTTCAAGAACATCAATAAATTTGCAATTTCCAATTTTTTGAAAATTACCAAAAGCTTTTTCTTCAATTGTAGTAAGTCCTCCAGCTATATTTCCAGCTGTTGGTTGACTTTCAGAAAGATCATCTGTCGCTTCTTTTAAAATAAAATCATTATAAGAGCTCCAGGTTTTCATAAATTTATCAGATGCTTCTTTTGTAGCTCCTCTAGTTGCACATACTTGTTCTGCACCAGTTAATTCAGATGTTTCACCAAAACACAAGTGAACACCTAATGGCTCAAGTTTGTCCATTAAATTTCCAACAGTTGGGTTTGCAGCAAGTCCTGAAGTAGTATCAGACTCTCCACACTTAACTGAAATCCATAAATCACTTAAAGGGCATTCTTCTCTTTGTTTTTCTGAAGCCCACATCACAAATTCTTGTGCTTTTTTTGATGCTTTCATTGTCGTACCAATATCTCCTGTACGCTCAATATGAAATCCTTCAACTGGTTTTCCAGTTTTAGCAATTCCATCTACAATTTTTTTTGTCCATTTCGGTTCAATACCAATGACAATTACTGCTGCAACGTTCGGATTACATCCAGTTCCTATCATTGTTCTAAAATGGAGCTCTAAATCTGCACCAAACTGAAGTCTTCCGTAAGAATGAGGAAGAGCGATTGTGCCTTTAATATTATTAGCAACTGCTTCTGCACATGCGTTTGAAATGTCATCAACTGGCAAAATAATCACATGATTTCTTGTTCCGGCTCTGCCGTTTTCTCTTTTATAACCTAAAAAGCTCTTTGGGATTTCCATACTATTACCACTTCTTTGTTTTTACATTGTGAACATGGACATGTTCACCTTTTTTGATTGATTTAACAACTTTACCAATATCGTGACCATACTTTAAAATAGTATCGCCCTCTTTAAGGTCAACCATTGCAATTTTATGACCTAAAGGTATTTCATCTACGGATTGAATATTTGTTGAACTGTCGTCTTCCATTATCCAGCAAGCACAGTCTTGTTTAGGAGTGATTTTTTCAATAACAACTACTCCCACGTTGTCTTTTTTATCATGTATGATTATATCTGTTGCCATATCGTGTCGATTTGTTTGTTTGAAATTCGTAAAAACTTATATATTAATCGCACAAATTAACAAACGAATTTTATAAATAGTATAATTACACTTTAGAGAGGTTCTAGTTTTATGACAAAAATGACAACAGAAGAAGCTTTTGTAAAAGTTTTACAAATGCACGGTATTGAACATGCATTCGGAATTATTGGTTCAGCCTTTATGCCAATTTCAGATATTTTTCCAGATGCAGGTATAACTTTCTGGGATGTTGCTCATGAAACAAACGGTGGTTTGATTGCTGATGGTTACACACGAGCTACTGGTAAAATGTCAATGGTTATTGCTCAGAACGGACCTGGAATTACTGGATTAGTTACACCAATTAAAACAGCTTATTGGAATCATACTCCTCTTTTATTAGTTACACCGCAAGCAGCGAACAAAACAATGGGGCAAGGTGGATTTCAAGAAGTAGAGCAAATGAATTTATTCAAAGACATGGTTTGTTATCAAGAAGAAGTAAGAGATCCATCAAGAATGGCAGAAGTACTCAATAGAGTAATAGAAAAAGCTATAAGAGGATCAGCACCAGCACAAATTAATGTTCCAAGAGATTATTGGTGCCAAGTAATTGATATCGATCTTCCTCCGATTGTAAGACTCGAAAGACAAGGGGGAGGAAATGATGCTGTAGCTAAAGCAGCTGACTTGTTATCTAAAGCAAAGTTTCCAGTAATATTATCTGGAGCAGGTGTTGTTATTGGAGGAGCTATAGAAGCTACAAAAAAACTTGCAGAAAAATTAGATTCACCTGTTTGCTCAGGTTACCAACATAATGACAGCTTTCCAGGAAGCCATCCTTTGGCTGTTGGTCCTCTTGGATACAATGGATCAAAAGCTGCAATGGAATTAATTTCAAAAGCCGACGTAGTATTAGCTTTGGGAACTAGATTAAATCCATTTTCCACTTTACCTGGTTATGGAATTGATTATTGGCCAAAGAAAGCAAATATTATTCAAGTTGATATTAATCCTGACAGAATAGGTTTAACTAAAAAAGTTACTGTAGGAATAAGTGGTGATGCAAAATTAGTTGCTGAACAAATTTTAGAAAAATTATCCTCTAACGCTGGTGATACTGATAGACAAGCTAGAAAAGATTTAATTCATCAAACTAAATCAGCTTGGCTACAAAAACTTTCAAGTTTAGATCATGAAGATGATGATGAAGGAACAGTTTGGAATAAAGAAGCTAGAGAAAGAGATGCGGATAGAATGTCACCAAGACAAGCTTGGAGAGCAATTCAAGCAGGAATGCCCGATGATGTAATTATATCTAGTGATATTGGCAACAACTGTGCGATAGGTAATGCTTACCCTACATTCGAAAAGCCTAGAAAATATTTAGCACCTGGTTTATTTGGTCCATGTGGTTACGGTTTCCCATCAATATTAGGAGCAAAAATTGGTTGTCCGGATACTCCTGTTATTGGATTTGCTGGTGATGGTGCTTTTGGAATAAGTATGAATGAAATGAGTTCATGTGCAAGAGAAGAGTGGCCCGCAATAACAATGGTTATTTTTAGAAATTATCAATGGGGTGCAGAAAAAAGAAATACAACACTTTGGTTTGACAACAACTTTGTTGGTACAGAATTAGACCCAGAATTAAGTTACGCTAAAGTTGCTGATGCATGTGGCTTAAAAGGTGTTACTGTAAGAACTATGGAAGAAACAACAACAGCAATTAAGCAATCTTGTGAAGATCAAAAGAAGGGTATTACAACATTTATCGAAGTTATCTTAAACCAAGAGCTTGGTGAGCCATTTAGAAGAGATGCAATGAAAAAACCTGTTAGAGTTGCAGGTATTGATAAAAAAGACATGAAACCTCAAAAATCTTTAAATGGATGATATTAAAATAAGTTCTAATCGAAGTTTTGGAATTGTTTTTTTTATAGTTTTTTTGCTTATAGCCTTATACCCCTTAATCTATAGCGGAGAAATAAGAGTCTGGTCAGCAATAATTTCTTTAATTTTCTTAATCTTAGGTTTATTAAATTCTAAAATTTTAACTCCTTTAAACAAGCTTTGGTTTAAGTTTGGGATATTTCTAAGTAAAATAATTTCACCATTCATAATGGGCATAATTTTTTTTTTAGTTGTTACTCCAATAGGTTTAATAATGAAATTCATGAGAAAAGACTTGTTAAATTTGAAATATAATAAGGAAAAAACTTATTGGATTGAAAAAAAAGGCCCAAAAAGTAAAATGAAAAATCAATTTTAATATGAGTTTTATAAAAGAATTTTGGGAGTTTCTAAAAGTTAGGAAAAAATATTGGCTTTTACCTATAATAATTGTTCTAGCTTTGTTTGGTGGGTTAATAGTTTTAACCCAAGGTTCGGCAGTAGCTCCTTTTATTTATACAATTTTTTAAAGTGAGTTCTATTTTAGGAATTTCAGCATTTTATCATGATAGTGCAGCATGTATTCTAAAAAATGGAAAAATAATTGCAGCAGCACAAGAAGAAAGATTTACCAGAAAAAAACATGACTCCAGTTATCCTCATAATGCAATTGAGTTTGTTTTAGATTATGCAAATCTTAAATTAAGTGAAGTAGACCAAATAGTTTTTTTTGAAAAACCTTTTTTAAAATTTGAAAGATTATTAGAAACTTATGTTGCTTTTGCGCCCAAAGGTTTCATCTCTTTCACAAAGGCTATGCCATTATGGATTAAAGAAAAACTGTTTCAAAAAAATCTTTTATTCAACAAACTTAAAAAACATGATCAAAATTTTATATCTGATGAAAATATTTTTTTTTCAGATCATCATTTAAGTCATGCTGCAAGTGCATTTTATCCATCGCCTTTCGATGAAGCAATTGTTTTAACTGCAGATGGTGTAGGTGAGTGGGCAACAACTACAGTTGCAGTTGGAAAAAATCAAAACTTAGAAATCAAAAAAGAAATTCATTTTCCACATTCCCTAGGATTACTTTATTCAGCATTTACATATTACACAGGGTTCAAGGTGAATAGTGGAGAATATAAACTTATGGGTCTAGCCCCTTATGGAAATCCAATTTTTGAGGATAAAATAAAAAAAATAATTGATATTAAAGAAGACGGAACATTTAGACTTGATCAAAAATATTTTAATTATGCAACAGGACTTACTATGACCAATGAAAAATTTAATAATTTATTTGGCCAAAAACCTCGTAATCCACAGACTGAAAAAATAACTCAATTTCAAATGGATATAGCTGCATCAATACAAAAAGTTACTGAAGAAATTATGATTAAATTAGCAAAATCTATACGAGAAGAATATGGAATTAAAAATTTATGTTTAGCCGGTGGAGTTGCTTTAAATTGTGTTGCAAATGGAAAAATACTTAAAGAGAAAATTTTTGATAATATTTGGATACAACCTGCTGCTGGTGATGCGGGTGGATCCTTAGGAGCAGCTTTAGCACTTTGGCATATAGAAAATGGAAATGAGAGAATTGTAAATTCAAGCGATGATATGAAAGGCTCATATTTGGGTAATGAATTTACTCAGAATGAAATTGAAAAAGAATTGAAAACTGTTGGTGCTAAGTTTGAAACTTTAAATTATGAAGATTTGATTGATAAAACTGCAGAATTTTTATCTAACGAAAAAGCTATTGGATGGTTTCAAGGAAGAATGGAATTCGGTCCTAGAGCTTTAGGAGCTCGATCTATTTTAGGAGATCCTAGATCCGATAGAATGCAAAAAAATTTAAATCTTAAAGTGAAATATAGAGAAAGCTTTAGACCTTTTGCACCCTCAATTCTGAGAGAAAATTTATCAGAATGGTTCGACACGAATGTTGATAGCCCCTATATGTTGCTTGTAACAAATATTAATTCAAAAAAAAAAATTGAAATGACTAATGAGCAAAAAAAACTTTTTGGTATAGATAAATTAAATATAAAAAGATCAGATATTCCAGCTGTAACTCATGTTGATTATTCAGCTAGGGTTCAAACTGTTACAAAAAACACTAATAATAGATATTATGATTTAATTTCAAAGTTTAAAGAAAAAACAGGTTGTCCTGTGATTGTAAACACTTCTTTCAATGTGAGGGGTGAGCCAATTGTTAATACACCCACAGATGCATTTAATTGTTTTATGGGAACAGAACTTGATTATTTAATTATTGGAAACTGTATTTTAGACAAAAAACATCAAAATAAAAATCTTAAAAAAGATTATTCAAAAGAGTTTGATCTTGATTAATTTAAAAAAAACAATTTACTATTTTTTTATAATTCTAATTTATTATTTGCTATTAACTACAATAGTTTTTGCATTTAGCTACATATCTTTAATTAATGGAAAAACTTACGATTTATTTTGGATAAAAAGTATTCAAAAAAAAATTTATTTTAGAGGCTATAGAGACATTCTCCACTATAATCAGAATTGTATAAAGTTTGATAAAAAATTATTATACAAGCCTAAAACTGGAGTTTGTAATTTTAAAAACGCAGAATTTGATACTAATTTAACTTTTAACGAATTCTTAAGAATTCACGAAGATAATAATACTAAAAAAATAAAAAAAACTGATTTAGTTGTGTTGGGAGACTCTATAGCTATGGGTTGGGGTGTAAATGATAATGAGACTTTTTCATATTATCTACAAAAATTATTAAACCAGAGAGTTTATAATATGGGAGTGTCAAGCTATGGAACTGTAAGAGAAATTAAAAGATTAAAACAAAGTCCATATTATAAAGATATTGAAACAATAATAATTCAATATCATCGTAATGATATGTTTGAAAATATCAAATTAAAAATAAATAAAGATTATGATTTAGCTGAATATAATAAAAATTTTAATTACGAAAAAATTAAAAACTCAAATTTAGGTTTTATCTTAAGAAATTTAAAAAGTGCTATTCGATTATTTTTTTCAGATATAATTGATTTTTTATTCAAAGAACAAAATTTAGAATTAATGAATTTTGCTTGGGATAAAGAACATTTAGATCCTGTAATAAAAAAAAATATTGATTTAAGAGATAAAAGAGTAATTGTTGTAGTACCGATACCTCCTTGGCAAAAATTATTTAATTTCCCAAAAGTAAATGAAGAAATTGAATATTTATTAATCAAACTAAATAAGGAACATTTTTTTATTATCGATGATCACCCAAATGAGTTGGGCCACAAAGAAATTGCTGAAAAAATATATGATTATCTTAATGTAAATTAGATTTATTATAGAAAATAGTTCTATATGAAAAAAAACTTAATTTTGTTGGCTTCTTCAATTTTAATAATTATTTTTTTGTTAGAATTTTATCTTAAATTTTTTGGTAAATATCAAAATCTTACAAAACACAATTTAAGCCCATCTGAAGCTATATATGAAAGATCTCATTCATCCAATCATAATTATAAGCATCCTGATATAAATTATATAATTCAAAATTATTATGATGTAGATGGAGTAAAGAATTTTGAAAAAACACCTACCTCTAGCAAAAAAAAAATAGTTGGAATGTTTGGAGATAGTTTTACAGAGAATATTGGTGTAGATAAAGAATTTGAATACTCAAATATTTTAAATCAAAATATAGAAAATTATAATATAGTTAATTATGGTGTAGGTGGTTATTCTGCAGATCAAGTTTTTATAAGATATTTAAAATATAAACATCACGATATTAAATATTTATTTTATCTTTTAATGCCTGGAGATGATGGTTTTTCAACTAAATCAAAATTTTATTCTGACGGAAAATATATTATAGATCAGCCAAAATTGAGTTTATTTTTTCAAGCTATAGGTAAATTAAATATTACATATTTTCTAGTCGATAGTTATTATTTTTTAAAAAGTATTTTAAGTGATAATTATTCTTCCACTGAGACTGGAAATTATAACTCAATATTATCAAATAAAATTTATGAACAATTTTATCACCAAGATTTAAAAAAATGTAAGCATTTACAAAAAAAAATAGAATATAAAGATTTCGTAGATTGTAAATTAGGACTATTTAATTTATTAAAAATTTTCCAATCTGAAACCGAAAATAATAATATTGAATTTTATGTACTAGTCTATCCAGACCCAAATTTTGTTAATTTTTTTGAGGAAGTTTTAAAACTAGAAAAAAATAATATTTCATATTTTGTTTTGGATTCTGAGTTGGTGAATAATAAAAAATTTATATTTAAGAATCCATTTGACAAACATTGGAATGAGTATGGAAATATTGTTTATGCTAAAAATTTACAAAATATTTTCTCAAAGTTAGGTTTAGATAGCAAAAAAATAGATATAAATAAATTTTTTAAAAAAGTTGATACCTTTTATGCTAACCAAAATTAGTTTTTATAGTTATGATTATTGAAAATGATAAAAATTGTAGTTGGATTAATGATCTAACTCCAAGAACGAATATTAAATCAATAGAGTCAAATGAAGATTGTGAGTATCTGGTTATAGGTGCAGGATATACAGGACTTTCTGCAGCTAAGAAATTAAGAGAACTTCACACAAATCAAAAAATAATAATAGTAGATGCTCATTTTGCAGGTGAAGGTGCAAGTTCCAGAAATTCAGGTTATCTTGTTGATACTACACTTAATGATGGGTTTACCTCCAACAAAGAATTAGATAATTATAAAAAAAAAGCAGACATTTATAAATTAGGAATTGAAACCGTTAAAAAATTTATTAAAGAATATCAGGTTGATTGTGATTGGAACGAATGTGGAAAATATTTTGCTTCATCAAAGGTAGAAGATAAAAAAACATTAGAAAATTTCTCAGTTACTTTATCTAAATTAGGTTTTGAGCATAATTTATTATCAAATAAAGAACTTAAAGAAAGATTGGGCACCAATTTTTACAATATAGCTCTTCACACAAAGGGAGGTATTTTGCTACATCCAGGTAAATTGGTTAGAGCTATGATTGATACATTGCCAGAAAATATTAATCTTTATGAAAATTCTCCATTACTAAATTGGGAAAAGAACAAGGATACAGTCATTTGTAAATTTAAAAATGCTTCAATTAAAACTAAAAAGATTATTTTTGCTACAAACGGATTTTTGAAGTCTTTAGGAATAAAATCAAATTATAATTTTCCTATTACTTTAACAGCTAGTATGACTAGATCTTTATCAGATGAGGAGTTTAAATTACTTGGTGAGCCTAAAGAGTGGGGGGTTTTACCTGTAAGACCAATGGGGGCCACTATAAGAATGACTAAAGATAGAAGAATCTTAATTAGAAATACTGCAGAAGTTCATAATCCTTATCAAATGTCTAAATCTGAATTAACCAAAAGATCATTAAAACAAAAGATTGGAATTAAAAAAAGATTTCCAGAATTACCTGATGATATTATTCAATCTTCTTGGTCAGGCATTGTTTCAAGAACAAGAAATAGTTCTCAAATTTTTGAAAAAATTGATGATAATATATTTGTTGCAGGTTGTTATAATGGTTCTGGTATTGGAGTTGGTACTTTATTTGGAGAGCAAATAGCAATTAAAGCAAGTAATGAAAATACAAAAGAGATAGAAACTATTGAAGCAAGAGATAAACCTACATGGTTACCTCCTGATCCAATTTTGAGTCTAGGAGTTAGAGCTAGATTGATTTATGAACGTTTCAGAGCAAAATCTGAGATTTAGTTTAAAACAGACATTGGATCTAATCGTGTTTGAAACCAATTTATTCTAAAATCTAGGTGAGGTCCTGTTGATCTGCCGGTTGATCCAACTGTTCCAATAACATCCCCTTGATTAATTTTATCACCAACTGAGACTAATACATTTTCTAAATGGGAATATATCGTTGATATTCCATGACCATGATCCATTATTACTGTTCCACCAGTATAATATAAATCATCTTCAGCCATAGTAACTACACCTGAGCCTGATGATTTAATCATTGTTCCTTTTTTAGCTGCAATATCTATTCCATAGTGAGGCCATCTTGGTTTACCATTTAAAATTCTTTGGCTACCATAAACACCACTGATTATACCTTCAACTGGCATGATAAATTTTTCTTTAAAAAATTGTAGATCTGAATTAATTGCTCTTGCTTCTCCAATTGCATTATTTTCTTTTTTAATTCTTTTATAAACAGATTCAGGTGGAGTGACCTTACTTTCTGCCAAACCGTCTATTCTTTGTATATTGTATTTACGCTTTAAAACTTTTTTTGTAGTTATTGATTTTTTTCCATTAATAATTTTCGTAAATGTTAAGTCGTATTTTTGATCTCGATCTATACCAAAAACAAAAAAGCCATCTTTTGATACTTTAACCTCTTTTTTTCCAATCAAAATTTTAGCATTAGGGTCAGTTTTACCTAATATAAAATGACCTTGTAGAAATTTACCTTGGAATTCAATAGCTTTTACTGGAGATATAAAAATTAAAAAAACAAAAAAAAGTCTATAAATTATTGAGCTGTCCATCCACCATCTATAATTATTGATGTTCCGGTTATCATTGAGGAAGCTGATGATGCCAAAAAACATACTGTTGTCGCAACATCACTTTCAGTAGCCGCTTTTCCCATTGGGATATTTCCAAGGGCTAATTTTTTAAATTTTTTGTTTTTAAAAAATTTTTTAACCATAGGTGTTTCAACAAAAGTAGGTGCTACCGTATTAACTCTGATATTTTTTTTAGCTAATTCAACACCCATTCCTTTTGTTAATCCTTCAATTCCAAATTTAGTCATATTATATACGTTTCTTCCACCCATACCCACATGACCGAGCTGTGATGACATATTTATAATTGAACCAGATCTTTTTTTATTTTTAAGCATCTTTTTTACTACAAGTTGAGCTACGTTAAATGCTGCTTTAAGATTTAAATCTACAAGGTAATTCATACTTTGTTGTTTTATTTTTTCAAATGGTTCTGGAATGTTAGTTCCAGCATTATTTACCAATACATCAATAATTTTAATTTTATCTAATTTTTGTTTTAAATCTTCATAGTTCATTACATCACACGAAACTTTAATAATTTTCCCCTTAACTTTTTTAATATCCTTTTCTAATTTATTTAAATCTGAAGGAGTTCTACTTAAAGCTATAACCGTTGCACCTGCCTCAGCTAACGCAATAGAACAAGCTCTTCCCAATCCTTTACCTGCACCAGTAACTAAAGCGTATTTGTTTTTTAGATTTATTTTTTGAAGATACATTAAAAGAATATTATTTTAATATCTGTGTAAATCAACTCTACAGCTACTATTAATATTGCTAACAATCCAACCCAAGCAATCCATTTATATTTTTTAATCCATCCAGATATTAATGTTGCTGCAGTTGCCATTAAAATGATTGATAACACTAATCCAAATACCAGTAGTCCATAATGATCGCCTGCTGCACCAGCAACACCTAAAACATTATCTAAACTCATTGTAAAATCTGCAAGTAGAACTGTCCAAATAGCCTTTAAAAAACTGGAATTGTCTACTTTAACATTCTCCTCTGTTTCTGAACCTTTGATTACATCTACGTAAAGTTTGTAAACAATATAAAGTAATAACAACCCCCCAATTAATCTTAAACCAGTTATTTGTAGCAGATAAGCTGTAAGCAAAGTTAGTATTATTCTTAAAATTACAGCACCACCAATTCCCCAGAATATAATTTTTTTTCTTTGTTCTACTGGAAATTTAGATGCAACCATCCCAATTATAATGGCATTATCTCCCGCTAAAACTAGATCAATAAAAATGATTTGAGTTAATATAGCTATTTGTTCAGGTGTAAAAAATTCTGCAAACATTATTGTTGTAGTATCATGTCAGCACCTTTTTCTGCAATCATTATTGTTGGTGCATTTGTATTTCCTGACGTGATGTTTGGCATTATTGATGCATCTATAACTCTCAAATTATTAACACCTCTAACTTTAAGTTTTTCGTCAACTACAGACATTTCATCTTGTCCCATCTTACAAGTTCCAACGGGATGAAAAATAGTTTGAGCATAATTAGAGGCTTCTTTAACTAATTCCTCATCATCATTTAAATGAATACCAGGTCTGTATTCCTCTGGGTTATATTTTTTAAAAGTTTCCGACTCCATTATAATTTTTCTAGTTAATTTAAGTCCTTTAGCTGCTATCATTCTATCGTGATCAGTTGATAGATAGTTTTGTTTTATTTTTGCATAAGTTCTCGAGTCTTTATCAACAATACTAACATGTCCTCTACTTGTCGGTCTGATATTTGAAACAGTAGGCGTGAATGCATGAAAATCATGATTTTTTGTTGCTCCCAAAGTATCCATACTCATGGGCTGAACATGCCATTGTAAATCTGGTAGCTCTAAAGATGGATCGCTTTTAGCAAACATGCAAAGTTGACTAGCACCCATAGTCATTGGGCCACTTCTTTTAAAAATATATTCTAAGCCAATCATTAAATTTCCAAATAAACTATTGATTTTTTTATTTAGGGATTTTAAACCATTAATTTTATAGATTGGTCTAAGCATTAAATGATCGTGTAAATTTTCTCCAACACCATTTAAATTTTGCACCATATCAATTCCAAGATTTTTAAGTTTTTCAGGATTTCCTATACCAGAAACTTGTAAGATTTGAGGAGATCCAATAGCTCCCGATGAAATAATAATTTCTTTATTTGCTTGAACTTTTTTTAATCCATTTCCTTCCCAATACTCAACTTCTTTGGCAGTTTTATTTTCAAAATTTATTTTTTTGACATGTGAATGAGTTAAAATTTTTAAATTTTGCCTGCTCTTGATTGGGTTTAAATACCCAACAGCTGTACTACATCTAAAGCCATCTTTTTCTGTTACTTGAAAATAACCACAGCCATGATTATCACCAGTATTAAAATCTTTTGTTTTTGGAATACCGAACTCTTCAGCAGCATTTTGAAATTCATCTAAAAGAGGCAGATGTATTCTTTGATCTGAAACAGACAAAGGACCACCAACACCATGGAATTCA
Organism: Candidatus Pelagibacter sp. HIMB123; assembly: GCF_052048195.1. NCBI lineage: Bacteria > Pseudomonadati > Pseudomonadota > Alphaproteobacteria > Candidatus Pelagibacterales > Candidatus Pelagibacteraceae > Candidatus Pelagibacter > Candidatus Pelagibacter sp. HIMB123. The sequence continues at coordinate 29,453 of NZ_JBNAIL010000005.1, forward strand.
CTTTTTCCTCTTTCTTGATTTTCTGCTTTGATAAAATAAGGCAAAACATCATCCCACCCCCAACCTGTGTTACCTAGTTGTCGCCAAATATCATAATCTCTGTGTTGACCTCTTATGTAAAGCAGACCATTGATAGAAGAACTACCTCCTAAAGTTTTTCCTCTAGGATACCTAATAGAAATATTATTCATGCTCTCGTCAGGTTCTGTTTTGTAGCACCAATCAGTCTTTGGGTTATGCATTGTTTTGAAATAACCAACAGGAATATGTATCCAAGGATAATTATCCTTGCCTCCAGCCTCAATTAAAAGTACTTTATTTGAAGGATTTTCAGATAACCTGTTAGCAAGTACGCATCCTGCTGATCCAGCACCTAAAATTATAAAATCAAAATTTTCCATTACTTAGAACTCTTATAAATTAAAAAATAAATTTTTCTAATAATACTGTAAAAAAAATTAGAATTATTCAATATTAACACTTGTTTTAGTTTTCATTCTTTGACAAGGTTTCATTTTTAAAAATAAAGAGAGGGAAACAAATGAAAAAAATCATTTCAATGTTATTTGCGGTTGCGATGGTATTTGGATTTATTTCAAATGCTAATGCTGCAAAAACACTAAAATGTCAGACAGTTCTTAACACTAAGGCTGATGAAGTTAAAATGTTAAAAGACTTTACTGACACTGTTACAACTTTGACAGGTGGATCTCTTAAGTTTGAAATTATGCCTGCAGGAGCAGTTGTTGGTGTAAAAGAAACTTTAGATGCTGTTGATAAAGGACTTATCGACTGTGGATTTGCTTGGACACACTATTGGTCAGGTGATCACCCTGCCGCTATGTTATTTGGTTCGCCAGTAGCAGGTGGTGGTGTTGGTATTGACAACATCGCATTCTTATCATGGTTTCAGTATGGTGGAGGAAAAGAGCTATACGACAGACTATGGAAAGAAATGGGAAGAGATATTAAAGGATTTATGATTCAACCAGTTGGTCCTGAAGCTTTAGGTTGGTTTCCAAAACCAATTAAAGATATGGCTGATTTTAGAAAATATAAATTCAGAACTCCTCCAGGAATTCCAGGACAAACTTATAAAGACATCGGTATAGCATCTGTTGCTATGGGTGGTGGAGATATTCTACCAGCTTTAGAAGCAGGAACTATTGATGCTGCTGAATGGTGTTGTCCAAAACCAGACTTAACGTTTGGTTTCCAAAAAGTATTAAAGCACTACTACCTACAAGGTTTACACCAAGTAGTCGTAAATGCTGACTTTTATATTACCGGAAAAACATATGAAGCTATGAGTGCTCATGAGAAGAAGTCTCTAGAAGTTGCAGCAAATGCATCTCTAGCGAAATCTCTAAGTTACAGAATCTATGAAAACGGAAAAGCTTTAAAAGAGCTTACTGAAGTTCATGGTGTAAAATTAGAGGATACTCCTTCTGATTACTTCACAGAATACATGGCAGCTGCTAAGAAAAGTTTAGAAACAAACGCAGCTAAAAATGCATTCTTTGCTGAAGTTTGGGACTCTATGAAAGAATTTGCTGATATAGCAGTTCCTTTCTGGAGTGGTGCTCAAATGTCTAATGCGAAGCTAGGAATGGCTCACGCAGCAACATTAAAGTAATCATTAAATAATCTTTATATTAGAGCGGACTTAATAGTCCGCTCTAATTTTTTATATAAAATTTTATGGCAGACGAACCAGGTAAACTAGATATATCAGATGAAATGATTGCCGAAAGGCGAGGTGGTTCAGGAAAAATGCCAAGCGATATGCCGTCATGGATGGCAAGCTCAATTGTAAATATTGATAAATTTAGCAAATGGGTTGGTAACGTTGTTTGTTGGATATTAATGCCGTTAATTCTTGCAATGACTTATGAAGTTCTTGCTAGAAAATTATTTCATGCCCCAACAATATGGGCCTATGACATCAGTCGATTTTTATATGGTGCACTTTTTATGTTGGGTGCTGGTTATGCACTATCTAAAGGTGTTCATATTAGAGCTGATTTTTTATACAGAAATTTTAAAACCAAGAATCAAGGCACAATTGATTTTTGGTTGTATATTTTATTTTATTTTCCAGGCTTACTTGTGTTCCTTTATATGACTATTGGATATGTAGGAGAGTCTATCCAAAGAGGTGAGAGAGGAATGGATACTACTTGGATGCCATATATGTGGCCAATAAAAACTTGTCTACTAATTGGAATAATATTTTTAATAATCCAAGGTATTTCAGAATTATTAAAAAGTTATTGGGCTGCTACAAGAGGGAAGTGGCCAGGAGAAGATGAATGATAGCTGAATTTATAGATCCAGCATACTTAGGTTTTATTTTAGTTGGAGTAATGTTGTTCGCCATCTTTGTTGGATTTCCTATTTCATTCACATTAATTTTCTTAGGTTTTGTATTTGGTTATTTAGGATTTGGAAAATTAGTATTTTATTTAATGACCCTCCAATTCTCGATGGTCATGACCGAACAAACACTCGCCGCCGTTCCGCTCTTTGTCTTTATGGGCATTATGATGGAGCAGGCAGGACTGATGGAAAGATTATTTTCGTCATTTCAAATGATGCTGGCTAGAGTAAGAGGTGCATTATATTATGCTGTTTTGTTTGTTTCAGTTATCTTTGCAGCTGCAACAGGAATTGTTGGTGCCTCAGTAACTATTCTTGGAATAATGGCCGCAAAATCAATGAATAGATCTGGTTATGACGTAAGACTTGCAGCTGGAACAATTACTGCTGGCGGAACCTTAGGAATTTTAATTCCACCAAGTATTATGCTTGTTGTAATGGGCCCAATTATGGAAATACCCGTTATTGATCTATTTGCTGCAGCTATAGTTCCTGGAATTCTTCTTGCAAGTTTATATGCTGGCTACACAACAATAAGATGCATGATAAATCCTAAACTAGGTCCTGTAATTCCAGAAGAAATGAGAGCAGCGAGCATGAAAGAAGTTTGGATTGAATTCTTCTTAGGTTTGGTTCCTCCTGCAGCTCTAGTTTTTGCTGCGTTAGGAAGTATTTTATTTGGTTTTGCAACTCCAACAGAGGCTGCTGGTTGTGGTGCAATGGGAGCATTGTTGCTTTCATTAGCATATAAAAAATTAACTCTATCTAAACTACAAGAAGCACTAGTTAAAACTTTAGAGATTACTGCTTTAATAATGGTTTTAGTTGCTGCATCAAACTTTTTTGGTGCTGTATTCGCAAGACTGGGTACCCCAACATTGTTAACTGAATTTTTGTTAGGTTTAGAGATGAACAAATATTTTATTTTAGCAATTGTAATGGTTGCTATATTTTTATTAGGTTGGCCATTGGAATGGGTTCCAATTGTGATGATTATTGTACCAATTATTTTNACCATTAATTGAAGCTTTGGGCTTTAATTTAACTTGGTTTGCAATATTAGTTGCTGTCAATCTCCAGACCGCCTGGCTGTCTCCACCTGTAGCTTTGTCTGCATATTTCTTAAAAGGTGTAGTTCCTGAATGGGATTTAAAAGATATTTATTATGGAATGATGCAGTTTATGGTTCTACAAATTATAGGCTTAGTTTTAATTATCATATTTCCTAAGATTGCCTTATGGTTACCAACTCTCTTATATGGACAGTAAAATTTATTAGTTTAAAATAAATTTCGTGAATCAACCTAAAGTAAAATACTCTCTTTCTAATTGGGACTTAGTCACAGTTAATCCAAATTATAAAACTTGGAATTGGAAAGATCTATTTTGTTTTTGGGGAGCAAATGTACAGAGTGTAATTGGTTTTTCATTAATATCCTCTTTATACTTAATGTATAGTTTAAATATTTTTGTAGTTTTTTTTGGAATTATATTAGGATCTTTTTTCGTTTATTTATTTTCAAATATTATTGGAAAACCTTCTCAAAAATTTGGTTTACCATTTGCAGTATTGCTTAGATCCTCACTTGGATTTAATGGTGCTAAATTTTTTGGGTTAATCAGAAGTTTAGTTGGAATATTTTTATTTGGAATTCAAACTTATTTTTTGTCTAAAATCTTAGTTTACTTAATTAGAATAGTAATTTTTTCTATAGACAATTCTTTATTGCAGCAGGAAATATTTATTTTTTATTATTTTGGCATGAACATTATTGATTGGTCTGCAATAATAATTACAATAATATTACAAACTTTATTTTTTACTGTTGGGATGCAGTATAATAAAAAAATAATTAATTTTTCAGCGATAACAGTTTATGTTGGATTGCTAATTTTTTTCTTTGTTGTTTTATTAAGTGATGTAAAAATAACTACTGAAGCTTTTTCAAATATTTTTAATTTAAATAATTTTTTAGATGTTAATAATTTAGCACCTTTATTGACTGTTGCTGGAACAATATTTGCTTATTTTTCAATTTTAATAATTAGTTTTGGTGATTTTTCTAGGTATGTAAAAAATGAACAAGAATTAAAAAAAGGAAACTTAAGTTTAATTTTGAATTTAATTATTTTTTCTTTTTTATCTGTTTTTATTGTTACAGGTTCTGATGTTTTTCTTAATCAAAAATTTTCAGATATAGATAGAATTTTTACTAATCCTACAGATATAATCGGGAAGTTTGATAATATACAAATAACAACAGTCGTTCTATTTTTTATTATAATAGCTTCAGCTTCTACAAATTTAGTTGCCAATTTCATCCCATCTCAATACTCTCTAATAAATTTTGCTCCTTCAATATTAAGTTTAAAAAGCGCTAGTTATTTAATTGCTTTTTTTGGTTTGTTGATCGCAATCTTCTGGCTGACTATATTGAGCCAAATAGGAATTTTATCATTTGTTGATACTTTTGGTGCTTTCTTTGGTCCTTTATTTGGAGTGATGGCAGCTGATTATTATCTAATTAAAAATCAAGAATTAAGCAATAAAGACCTATATTCTATAGACAAAGAGAGTGCTTATTATTATTCAGGTGGTTGGCATATAAAAGGTGTTTATTCTTTAATTGTTGGATTTATATTTTCAGCGTCTACAATTTGGAACACTAATTTAATGTTTTTACAGTCCTACGCTTGGATAATAGGTGCATTTGTTGCTTGGATAACATATTACTTATTAGCAAAAAAGTAATATGAAAGCTCTAGTATATACAGGTACTCAGGAATTAGTTTATAGAGACGAACCAAACCCAATTGAAGTTTCAGGAGAAAGTATTTTAAAAATACATGCTTCAGGCATATGTGGTTCGGATATGCACGCTTATCATGGACATGATGAAAGAAGAGTGCCCCCATTAATATTGGGACATGAAGTAAGTGGAGAAGTTCAGAATGGAAAATTCAAAGGAAAAGATGTTGTTTTAAATCCTCTAATTACTTGTGGTAAATGTGAATATTGTACAAGTGGAAGAGAACATCTTTGTCCAAAAAGAATTATTTTGGGCATGAATAAACCAATTGAAAGACAAGGTGTTTTTGCAGAATTTGTATCAACTCCTGATCAAAATATTTATGAAATTCCAGAAGGTTTAGATAAAAATGAGGCTCCTGTAGCAGAGCCGACTGCTGTTTCTTTACATGCAGTATTAATGGGCGAGCAAACATTGAGTAAACCTTTATCTGAATGCAAAATCTTAATTCAAGGTGGTGGTGCGATTGGCTTGTTGTGTGGTCTAATATTATCAAAAATTAAAGGTAACAAAGACATAATTCTTTCTGACCCAAATAAATTAAGACTTAAAGAATGCTCCAAATATTTGGAAGCTAAATATGTAGCTCCAAATGATAAGGAAATAGCTAGTAATAACTTTGATATAGTTTTTGATACGGTTGGACTAGAAATCTCAAGACAACAAGCAATCGAGGTAGTCAAACCAGGTGGAACTATCATTCACATAGGTTTAACCCAGCCTGCTGGAACCTTTAATTTTAGAAAAATGACCTTACAAGAAGTGACGGTAATAGGCACTTACTGCTATACAAATAAAGATTTTGAACAAACTTTAAAGATTTTAGCAAACAAAGATATTGGATCACTAGATTGGATTGAGTTTAGGGAATTAAAAAGTGGCGGAGATGCCTTTAAGCAAATACATGATGGAACGTGTGTTGCCCCAAAAATTATCCTTTTACCTTAGAAATTAAGTCTATTTTTGAGTTAATAACTCTTGATCCACCTGTTTTAAGCTCTTTAGATACAACCGGGGCTGATATCATAAACGACCAGTAAACTAAAAGTATAAATACAGATATAATTTTCACAGTATTCATTTAATAATCAATTTTGAATTTAGAATGTTGAAATTGTGACTGAATATTGAATTTATAATTAATCTAGCTATAAGAAGAACATGTTAAAAATTTTTTATATTTTTATTACATCATTAATCTTTCTTGGCTCAGCATATTCAGAAACTGTGAAAGTTTTTGAATTTACTGAAAAAGAATTGTCAGCACTTGAGATACGTAAAGTAAGAGGAGCAGATAACAATACTTCTTATACTGTTGGATCAAATGAAAACGGCAATTTTTTAAAAGCAGTAGCAGACAATGCTGCTTCGGGCCTTGGAAAAGAGATCAAAATTGATCTAAATAAAACACCTTTTATCAATATTACATGGAAAATAGAGAAGGATCTTCGAGGAATTAAAGAGAATACAAAAAAAGGACATGATTATGCCGCCCGTGTTTTTGCGATTAAAAAAACTGGAGCCACACCTTTATCAAATAGAGCAATTAATTATGTTTTTTCAAGTAATAGTGATGTTGGTGAAAATAGACCAAGTCCTTACACAAAAAAATCTATAGACAATGTATTAGCAACCACCAAAGACAACTTAAATGAATGGGTGACAGTAAAAGCCAATGTGAAAGAAGATTTTAAAAAATTTCATGATTTAGATGTAAATGAATTAGACGGCCTAGCTATAATGGCAGATACTGATAATTCTAAAATGAAATCAATTTCTTATTTTCAGAATATTTATTTTTCAGCAGATTAATTACCATTTTAAATACTTTTTTAATCCAATACTTAAAAACGATAATAAAATCGCTGCGATAACATCAGCGATTGGAATTGCATTTGGAAATCCAAAGTTCCATAAAACTACTCCGATTAACCAAATTATATAAATTTTCATCTAAGATATTATATCTTAGTTTCTATTAAATTTTTATTTATTTGATATTATTAATTTATGCATAAAAACTTTAGTCATAATGTTAAAGTGTATTATGAAGATACAGACGCTGGTGGAGTCGTGTATTATGCAAATTATTTAAAATATTTAGAAAGAGCTAGAACTGAAGCGTTATCAACTATTGGATTAAGCAATACAAAAATAAAAAATGATTTTGGTGCTCTTATAATTGTTAAATCGTGCAATATTGAATATAAAAAATCTGCATATTTAGAAGATGATTTACAAATTAAATCATTTGTAGACTCTACTTCAAAAACTTCTTTTTTAATGAATCAATCAATATTTAAAGATGAGGAATTGATCGTAGAGGCTAAAATTCATCTAGTATTTATAAATGAAAAATTCAAGCCAGTAAAAATTCCAGAAAAAATCTTATTAGACTTTAAACCCTATACTTCTAGTCAATAGATATTTTCCTAGCTTTTTTAAATAAATCTACAATCATTCTTTCAGATACAAGCTTAGTGTTTACATTTCTAGGGCTAGGGTGATAACAGGCAATTAGTTTAATATTTCCTGGTAGTAAATAGGATTTTCCATGAATAAATTTTATCTTTTCATTAAAAGTATATTTTTTTTTATAAAATTTAACACAATTATCAAATGCCACCTTTCCTAATGCAATAATAGTTTTTAATTTTTTTAAATTATAAATCTCACTATCAAAATATTTTGAACAATTATTTAGTTCTTCTATTTTAGGTTTGTCTCCTGGAGGAACACATTTTAAAATATTAGTAATATATGTTGATTTTAATTTAAGACCATCATTTAGGTTTTCTGAATTTGGTTGGTTTGATATTTTAGCCTTAAATAAACATTTAAATAAAAAATCTCCAGATTTATCACCTGTAAAAGCTCTTCCAGTTCTTGTTCCCCCATGTGCTGCGGGGGCTAATCCAATTATTAAAATTTTTGCATCAATAGCACCAAATCCTGTAACTGGTTTTCCCCAGTAAGTTTCATTTATATTCTGCTTTCTTTTTTCTGTTGAAATTTTTTTTATAAAATTAACAAGTCTTGGGCATTTTTTACATTTAAGAATTGTTTTATTTAAATTATCTATTTTAATGTTCATAAATGAAAATTTTTAATTATTTAATTATAATATTTATATGCATTAATCCCTCAGTTAAAGCAGATTCAAAACAAACTTTAATTAATGAATTACAAAAGGGTGGAAAATTAATTTTCATAAGACATGCTTATGCTCCTGGTGGCGGTGATCCAGATAATTTTGATATTAATGATTGTACCACTCAAAGAAATTTAAGTCATAGTGGTAGAGTACAATCAAAAAAAATTGGTAATTTTTTTGAAGAAAATAAAATTCCAATAGGAGAAGTCTATTCTAGTGAATGGTGTAGATGCAAAGAAACTGCATCTATTGCTTTTAAAAAATATGAAACTAAAAATTTTCTAAACTCATTTTTTAGTGCAAAATTTGCCAGCAATAGAAAAAAGCAAGTTATTGATTTTGATAAATTTATTAGCACTTGGGATAAAGATCAAAATTTAGTTTTTGTCACACATTATGTGGTGATTTCTGAAATTTTAAATTATGCACCATCATCTGGAGAGATTGTTATTTCGGATAAAAGTTTAAAAGTTATTGATACTTTAGAAATTGAATATTAAAGTAAATTATCATGTCATCTAAAAGAGCAATGAGACAAGCGCAAAAACAAGCATACGCGAAGCATCGTTCAAATATTACAAATAGTAGATTTGAACTTAAGAAAAAATTTATTACTAAAAACAAAGAAGAAAAAAAAAATAAAAATTAACTTTCTTGATCAAATTTCTCTATTTTTTCACAACTAGAGATTTTAGATAAACTTTCAACATCATTCAAAACAGCTTTAACAAATATTTCTGGTTTATTTTTTTCAAATAAAATTTGAGTATAAAACTGAGGATAACCATGTTTTAATGTAAGTATTTTTCCATCTTCTTCATAAATATTTCTCACATAGGAGTTTTTCTTTTTAACGCTTAAATCGGTAATTTTATATTTTTGATAAGTTTTTTCATTATAAACGTAATTACGTGTCATAATTAGTTCATTAAGATTTAAAATATATTCATTTTTTAAAAAACCGTCCTCTTTATGATCACATTTACTCAACACAATTATTTCTGAGTGAGAATTAAAGGATATAAAAAAAAATGATAAAAAAAATATTAAAAACTTATTTTCTCTCATTTTTATCAACAAAAAATAAAGCTATAATAAATATTACAGTCCAAGCAAATACAGACAATGTTTTTAAAGGGGTGGTATCTGCTCCCCAAACATCAAAGAATAAAGCGCCAATAATTATCCCTATAACATAGAGAATACTTACAATTTTAACTTTACTCATATTTTATCAATCTTTGATTAAGTTTTTCTTAAAAAGAGACATACCATTCTTGATTTTATAAGAATAAGATTCTTTAAAACTCTCAAGTTGCCAACCAGTAAGTCTTTTTTCAATTTGAATTATATTTTCTTTTTTCCAATCATCAGTTGTTTCTTTAAGCTTCCAAAGTCGTTTTTCCTCATTGCTTCTTCCACAACCATAGCAAAAACCTGTTGATGGGTCAGTTTTACATATACTTATACAGGGAGAAATAATCATTTATGGTTCTGATTATATAACTTGTTGTATCCATTGCAATATTTCGAAAAACGAATTCTTTGAAAAGGAAAGTCATTTATTAAATCATCTCTATTTTTATTAAAGTTTGTTTTGATTTCAACTATTGTACTATAATCTTTTTCAATTTTATCTTTCATAAAATGTTTATATTTTATGTTTTGATCTATAACAATTCTAACATCATCTAGTTGAAAATATTCTCTTTGATAATTCACATAAACTATGGGTTTACAAACTCCATATTGTTTATCAAATATGCCTTTTTTTTTAATCTCATCAAATTCACTAAAATTAATTTGATTACTTTTTTTATATCTACCTTCAATACTTGAAATTTTAGTCTCCAGATAAAGACCTTTATTTTCATTATTAGGATATTGTCTAATTCTTATTTTTTTTCTTGGCATTGTTCCTTCTACAGAGTCTTTATACATTTCACTTTTAAAGTTATCAAAATACAAACTATCAATGTTTCTTTCTGGAAATAAAATTTTTGCGTTATTTTTAAATAAATAATCTTTAAATTCAAAAATTTGATTATTATTAATTAACAATTTTTCTTCTACTCTAAAGCTCATTGTTTAAATAAATTAATGATTGTTTATCTACTTCTAATTTTTTAATAAAGTTAACACATCTAAGGTTTTTAACCTCTATGATGCCTCCTAAAAATTCTTGTTTTTTGTTATATGCAGATAAACAAGTGTTTAAATTATTAAAATTTAAATTATTTGCGAAAGTCTTTGAGCTATCTTTTGATGCTATCCCAATATTAGAATCTTTTGAGTAAAGCTCATTTAAATACACAGTAGAATTTTCTCCAACTGATAAAGATTTATCTCCGCAATTATTTAGATCTAGTTTATTTAAGTTATATTGCCCATACGAAACATCTACACAGTCATTTTTTGATGTTTTAACATTAAGGTTTTCAATCTGAACATTAGAAAAATCCATATCTAGTCCATCGCTTCGAGAATTTTCTATGTTAATTTCACTTAATTTACCCTTAATATTTATAAAGTTTACCGCGTCTTCACATGAAGAATTAAGTGAATTAATTTTTGAATTTTCAATTGTTAGATCAATAAATGACAAACATCCAGTTAGTCCCCTAATATCAAATGGATAATCTTGAATTTTTCCAAAAATTTCATCATCGTATCCATAAAAGTTAATATCCAAATTTTTAACTGTGCCATTTAAAAAAAAAGCCTTAGCACCTGGTTTTTTTTGATAAATTTCAAGTTTACTTTGATCATCATTAAGATTGAATTCGATACCATTTTCATAAAAGAAAGTTGATTCATTAATTTCTAATTTTTCGTATTTA
>NZ_JBNAIL010000006.1:0-3079 GCF_052048195.1 Candidatus Pelagibacter sp. HIMB123
TTTTTTTATCCTTTTCTAGCTTACCACTTAATAGTCTTTTGATTTCATTATTTTTGAAATTAATTTTTTGACAATTCAATTTAATTTTATTTTTTTCACATTCATAGTAATTTTGTTTCTTAGAATTATTTAGAATTAATTTTAAATTAGGCACTATAGTAAAATGTAATTCAATATATTTCTCCCAATCATCTTGAGATAAGTTAGTGCCTCTTTTTTTAAAGTAAACTCGATGTTCTTTTATATTTTCAAAATAATTTATTTCCTTATTGCTAAAGTTTAAATGTTTCTGTCTAAAATCAAAATTTTTTAGAACACTCAATATAACAAAGTTTTCATATTCATTTTTATTTATATCTTCTATTAATCTATCTAAATTATTAGTAATATTTATTAATTTTCTCTCCACTGTTGGTTTGTCATATGTTGATCCCCTTTTTTTTATTTCATTTTGTAGTTCTTCAATATTAATTATTTGAATCCTCTTTTTTGCTTCAATTATATTTTCAATTGAAATAGAACGTAAAGGGATTTGCATCGCTGGTAAACGCCAATCCAAATAGACATTTCCGTCATAATAAATTGGTTCAAAAAATTGTTTAATTGAATTCCAATAAAATTTTCGATTATGCCCAGCTAAACCATGACCTCTACTTATGCTTAACGATATTGCCTGAAATATATCCCATTCAACAATTTGATCCTTATTATTATTTGAAAGTAGATGGTTATCTAAATGAAAAAGAGAGTAATTGTAAATAAAATCATATTGAGATTCATTTATATATTTTAGATAAATTTTGTTTAGTTGGGTTAGGGCCTCTTCTGATATTTCTAAATGCTTATCACTTTTAATTGCCCAATTGACATTTGTTTGTTTAGATAACCCACCATGTAGTTCTGAAAGTTTTTTTCCAATTTTTTCTTCATATACGGTTCCTCTTAAACTAGCTAATGCAGAAGGATTTTTTTGATAAAAATCCATAACCATTTTTTCTTGTCCAGGCATCATTCTTAGTTGTTTTTGTACTTCAGCCTGAACTTCTTGTTCTGTTACTTTAATTTGATTTTTCTCACCAAACTCATTTAAAATTAATCCAGTTTTAATTCTTGTTTTTGCTTTTTTTTCAAAGTCCTTTTTATTTTTCTTAGCTTCTTCCTCCGACATACCTTGGGAAAGAATTTTTACCTCTTCTTCAATTAAATTTTCTGGCACCTCTTCTACTTTAATTTTCTCAATTTCTCTCAAAATTTGATTTTTAGATAATTGATCTAAAGAATTTTTGTATTCGTCATTAATTTGTTTTGAAATTAATGTTTTTAAATCTTTTAAATCTTTTGCTCCTAAATTTTTTGCAAAATTATCATCAATTTTTACTTCTTCTGATTGTTTAACGCTTAAAATTTTACAACTAAATTTAGCTTTTTTATTTACTAATTCTTTTTCAGGGAAATTTTCTGGTAAAGTTGCCTCTACAATTTTTTCATCACCTTTTTTGACTCCAATTAATTGATCGTCGAAACCTTTTAAGAATAAATCTTTGCCCAAAGTTAGCTGAGTATTCTTTCCCTCACTTCCTTTAAAATCCATACCATCAACAGTTGCTTTGTAATCTAAAGATACTAAATCACCTTTTTTGGCTTTTGTATCAGCGCTTACTTCTTTAAAATTTGGTTGGTTTTTAGCTATTTCTTTTATTCTTTTTTCTGTTTCACTTTCATCAATTTTTACGTTGTATTTATCAAATTTAATATTTTCTAAAGATTTAATTTCTACTTTTGGTAACTCTGTAACTGACAAAACATATTCTAAATCTTTTCCTTCACCGTATGTCTTTAAGTCAAGTTTTGGTTGACCAGCTGGTTTAATCTTTTTTTCTTGTAGTGCTTTAGTTGATGTGTCTTTTAAAACTTTATCTAAGACTTCTCCGAAAACTGCTTTACCAAATTGTCTTTTTAAAATTTCTTTTGGAACTTTACCTGGTCTAAATCCTTTAAGATTTACACTACCTTTGATCTCTTCATATTTTTCATCCATATAAGAGTTCATTGTCTCTTTATCGATAAAAATTTTAAGATCTTTATTTAAACCTTTTTTATTTTCTACTGTAATTTTCATAATATCTTAATGGTAGGGCGAAAAGGACTCGAACCTTCACATGTTGCCATATTGGTTCCTAAGACCAACGCGTCTACCAATTCCGCCATCGCCCCACAAATTATAAGGTCTTATATATGATTGAAACTATTTGTCCAATTAGATTTATAAGGAGTTTAATTAGTATTTGATTTTTATATTATATTAAAGTGTTAATATATTTTATATGGATTTTTTAAATTTTTCACAACAAGGTTCGATTGATGTTGCTGAGGCAATTGCTCTTTTAATTATCAGTGGGATAATTATGAGGTTTTCATTAACACTTACAGGTCAAGCTTGGGCAAAAACTTATCAACAAACTATGGGTTTTGTTATTTTACCTGTTATAACATACGTAATCACAAAAACAATTACAGGAAATATAGCGCTTTCATTAGGTATGATAGGTGCAATGTCAATTGTAAGATTCAGAAATCCAGTAAAAAGTCCACTTGAGTTGATTATGTATTTTGCACTTATTACAATTGGGATTGCTGCAAGTGTAAGAACTAAATGGGCTATACTGCTTGTTTTGGTAATTGTGGGATCTATTTTTTCAATAAAATTAATTCAAATAATATACAAAAAATTAAATAAATCATTTTATACCACATCCTTTAACGAAGGTGTGGATTTAAACATAATTGAAATTAGTGCTTCAGATAAAATTGAGATTTTAGAAAATAACGAAAATTTGAGAAATATGATTGTTCAAAAAGAAACAAACGAAATATTTTATCGTCTAGGTTTTGAAAATAAAAATGAATTAAAGAAACTTAAAAGTTCAATTGAGACAAATAATAATATCAATAAAATTGATATTACCTATGCTTAAAAAAAAAATTTACCAAAAATTAATTTTGGTAGTTATTTTAATTTTCTACATTGCAAATTCATCGACTGCAAATATTATAGAAAATTGTGAAGGAAATTTTGACA